>NZ_JAEHBX010000001.1:0-223421 GCF_016483395.1 Bacillus cereus group sp. N21 | reverse complement strand
AATTAAATAACCTGAGTCCATATAAATATAGAACTCAGGTTACTTAGTTGTGCTTTTTGAATACAGTCTACTTGACAGGGGTCACTTCAATACGAAGGTAGCTTTCTTCTTCGAAAAGGATTTACATCCTTATTTTTCTGTTACAGTTTTTAATTCCTCTAACAACTCTTCTACGTAGTGCTGTGCACTTTGTGCTGCAATACTGCCATCGCCAGTTGCAGTTACAATTTGACGAAGCATCTTTTCGCGAACATCACCAGCTGCGAAAATACCAGGAACTTTTGTTTCCATGCGTTCGTTTGTTTCGATATAACCATTTTCATTTGTAATGCCCAGCTCAGTAAATGGTTTTGATAATGGTAACATTCCGATATAGATAAAAGCACCGTCTGCTTTAAATTCTTGTTCTTCACCAGTGTTAACATCTACAAGTGTTACACTACCTACTTTACCATTCTCTTCGTTAATTTCTTTTACAGTATGATTCCAAATGAAGTCCACTTTCTCATTTTGGAAAGCACGGTCTTGAAGAATTTTCTGTGCGCGAAGAGCATCACGACGGTGAACGATTGTTACTTTTGATGCGAAACGTGTTAAATACACACCTTCTTCAACAGCAGAATCTCCGCCGCCAATAACAACAAGTTCTTTCCCTTTAAAGAAAGCGCCGTCACATACCGCGCAATATGATACACCACGGCCGCCAAGTTCTTTTTCACCTGGTACACCGATCTTTTTATACTCTGCACCACTTGCAACGATAATTGCGCGTGTTTTGTATTCTTTTTTACCAGCTACAACTGTTTTGTATTCTTTGCCATCGATGACTTCTTTCACATCACCATATGCATATTCAGCACCGAATTTCTTCGCATGCTCGAACATTTTATTTGATAAATCGGGTCCTAAAATAGATTCATAACCTGGATAGTTTTCTACATCTTCTGTGTTTGCCATTTGTCCGCCTGGAATACCACGTTCAAGCATAAGCGTGCTTAAATTTGCACGAGACGTATACACTGCAGCTGTCATCCCAGCTGGCCCAGCACCAATAATAATGACATCATAAATTTTTTCTTCTGACACACTATTCACTCCTATTCATTCCTACCATAACTTACCCTCATTATACTGTTAGCATCTGTTTTTTCCCAATGATTTGCCTACGCGTGAGTACGCTTTACTACTTGCACATATTTTCTCACAGTTGCCACAGATACATTATATATATTTCCAAGTTCGGCCTGTGTCATTTTATTTCTCTGTTCTCCGCGCACAATATACTCGATTGCCGCAGACCAACCAAACACGTTTGTAAATACCGTCCCAGATGTATATAGGCGTATAAAAGTACAAAACCAAAAATGTAAGCACTCTTCAATCAATTCATCTTCTTTATTTGTATAGTTATATAAGGCATCCGCAATCCGAATACATTGTTCAAACGGTTGTAACTCGCTCGGAATACTCTTATGACTGCTCATTAAAAAGAAGTATTTTGCCAGTTGCGAAACAATTGGCACACGATTTTTCGCCTGCGTCACATCAAAGAAAAAGCCAATCTTCTCAGGTGTTGTTAATTCATTCATTAAATACAGTGCTAACATTTGCTCTTCTAACGTTGTACTTTGCTGGAAAGATTTCCTCAGCTCTTCAAACAAAACATTCTGTCCTTCATCAGCTAAATGCAGGGCATTCCACGGCTCTTTCCCTTTTTTATCAGGGTGTAATTCTACAACAGATTGCCACATCTTTTCCGCTGTCTGTTGATCTTTTATCATATAAGCAGAGTATGCAAACCAATAGTAAAAGCTGACATCTCCTTCATAACCTTGACGCTTTAATAACCTTAACCATTTATATGCCGATGCAAAGTGACCAATTGTCGCGAATGTTGTTCCTAGCTTTAATCGATGCTCAAATGACATCGGATATACGGATTCTAGTTGCTTCGCTAACGCTTCTACTTGCTTATGCTCTCCAATTGAATATAGAAAAATAAGCGTATTACATAACGCATGCATATTACCAGGATTTTTCTCTAAAATCATCTCTGTTAACTTTAATGCTTTATCTACATTTCCTAACTGAAAATGAGCAATTGCTAAATTATTATAACCCGACCAAAATTCCGGATAATCTTTCGTAACAACTTCAAGTGTAGCAATTGCTTCTTCTAATTGTCCGTTGCGAATATAACGGTTCGCTTGTTCCTGCATGACAATTAACTCATCTTCATCTTCAAACTCTTCCGCATCCATTGATTCTTCTTCCATAATTTCAAGCAATTCTAACGTCTCTTCCACAAATTCCTTCTCTGTAGCTATCTCTAAATATTGCTCCGCATACTTCTTCGCCTGCTGAAACAAGCCAAGATATGCGTAATTATTTGCTACAAAATAATAGCACTGTTCAATATTAGAATTCGAACGAATCAGTTTCAAGAAAATTTGATTTGATTCTTGATACTCACCGACTTCCGATAATACCGTAGCTAATTGACATAAAATAAACGGCTCTTTCTCACTTTGTGCCGCTCTTCGAAAATATTTAATCGCATCTTGTAATTTATGATTGCGATAAGACTTCATCCCTTTTTTATAAAAGAAATCAGCTAATTGATTAAAAGAGATAACTTGTCCGTTCTCCTTAAATATTCTTTGATTTTTCCCCATATATCCTCCAGTTTTTTGTTTTCTTCGTTCATACCTTCTTCTATTTATAAGTATAAACGATTCCGTAAAAAACAAAACAGTATATTATAATCAATTATTTCCTTTTTATTCATAAAAAGAGAAGGGAAATGTTACATTTTTAACATTGACTTTCTCCTCTCTGCCATCTCTTCCTTCGTATAAATGATACGCATTGGATTTCCACCTACAAAAGCACCGCTTGGTACATCACGGTGAACAAGCGTACCTGCTGAAACAATAGCACCGTCCCCAATCTTCACACCTGGCAATACAGTGGAATTTGCTCCAATCATCACTTCATTCCCTATGATTACTTCTCCAAGACGATATTCCGTAATTAAATATTCGTGAGCTAAAATCGTTGTATTGTAGCCAATTATTGAATTTGCTCCAACTGTAATCTTTTCTGGAAACATAGTATCAGGCATAGCCATAAGTGCAAATGATGTTTGCTCTCCGACTTTCATCCGTAAAAACGTGCGATACAACCAGTTCTTCACGGATAAAAATGGCGTATAGCGTGCAATTTGAATAACAATAAAATTTTTCATTACCTTAAAGAAGGATACTGTTTTATACACATTCCATAATGAATTTGCTCCTGAAACAGGGTAGCGCGTTGTCCGTCGCACTTTGCTCTCTCCCCTTATCTACTATTCAGACAAAATGGATAATAAATCACTCATTCTATCTAGTACATAATCCGGCTTATACGATTCTAAGTACTCTCTACCTTTAATCGTCCATGCCACTGCCGCTGTTTTCGTACCTGCGTTTTGTCCGCCTACTATATCATGATGGTTATCACCAACCATTAATGTTTCTTCCGGTTTTGCATCCAATAGTTTCAATGCTTTTTGAATGGGTTCTGGATGTGGTTTCACGTGTTCTACATCATCAATTGTTACAACAACATCAAAGAACTCCTTTAATTTTGAAAGCTTTAAACTCATTTCTACTGTTTGTCTCGCCTTCGTGGTCACAATTCCAATTTTATAACCTTGTTTCTTTAATTCCTGAACGGTTTCATAGACAGTTTCATATTCTTCCACTAGTTCATCATGATGGTCATGATTAAACTGACGATAGCACTGAATCATCTCATCTACCTTGCCCTCATCCATTGAACGAAACGTCTCATGCAAAGATGGACCGATAAATGGCAATATATCTTCGCGCTTATACTGATCTGGATAGTACTTATTTAACGTGTGTAAAAAAGAAGAAATAATAAGTTCATTTGTATTTATTAATGTTCCATCTAAATCAAATAACACTGTATTTATTTTCATATGCTCGATCCTTTCACTGCCTGAATATGAAAGAAGCAGCATCTCATATAAGATGCTACTTTTCTCTAGTTTTCTGAATATCTTTTATCAGCTTGCCCCATTATACGTCTCACAATAATGAAAATGATAGAAATAACAACAAGCCCGATGGACATCACTTGCGCAATGCGAAGCGGTCCTAACATTAAGCTATCCGTACGTAAGCCTTCCACAAAGAAACGTCCAACTGAATACCAAATTAAATACGTAAAGAATAATTCACCACGGCGTAAATTCGCTTTGCGTAATAACAATAATAGAATTACACCTGCAAAATTCCATAATGATTCATATAAGAACGTTGGATGATAATATACACCGTCAATATACATTTGATTCACAATAAACTCTGGTAAATGTAAGCCTTCTAAAAACTGTCTTGTTACTTCACCGCCGTGAGCCTCTTGGTTCATAAAGTTCCCCCATCGGCCAATTGCTTGTCCAAGAAGAATACTTGGTGCTGCAATATCAGCCAGCTTCCAGAAGGAAATACCGCGTTTTTTCGCAAAGAAAATCCCCGTAATCACCGCTCCGATTAAACCACCATGAATCGCCAATCCACCTTGACGAATATTAATAATTTGCCTTGGGTCTTGCACATAATATTCCCACTCAAAAATAACATAGTATGCGCGTGCGCAAATAATCGCAATTGGTACCGCAATTAAAACAAGATCGACAAAAGTATCTTTTGGAATACCTAATCGTTCACCCTCGCGCGTAGCTAGCCAAAGTCCAAGCAAAACACCTGTCCCAATAATAATCCCATACCAATAGACTGGGAACGGTCCAAGTTGAATCGCTACACGATCTAGCTGTGGTACAGAACCTAACAGCATATGTATGACCTCTCTCTCCTAATTTATTCTTGATTTCCTAGCTCAATCGCACTCATTAAGCGCTCAGAAAATTGTTGTGCTGCATTGACTCCCATTCGTTTTAATCTGAAGTTCATTGCTGCTACTTCAATAATAACAGCCAAGTTTCGGCCAGGACGAACTGGGAGTGTAATCTTCGTAAGTTCTGTATCTATAATTTTCATTTTCTCTTCATCAAGACCTAGACGATCATAGTTTTTCTTTTGATCCCAAATCTCAAGATTAATCACAAGTGTAATACGCTTGTAGTTTCGCACAGCCCCTGCACCAAATAACGTCATGACGTTAATGATACCTAGACCACGAATTTCTAGTAAATGCTCAATTAAATCTGGTGAGCTTCCTACTAACGTATCTTCATCTTCTTGACGAATTTCTACGCTATCATCCGCAACTAAGCGGTGACCGCGTTTAACAAGTTCAAGTGCTGTTTCACTTTTCCCGACGCCGCTTTGACCTGTAATTAAAACACCAACGCCGTAAATATCTACTAATACACCGTGAACGGCAGTTGTTGGTGCTAACTTACCTTCTAAATAATTTGTTAAACGACTTGATAGTCTTGTCGTCGTTTGGGAAGAGCGTAAAAGAGGCACACCAAACTCACGTGATGCTTGCAATAATTCTCCAGGTACATCTTGACTACGCGTTACGATAATACACGGCGTTTCTTCTGTACAAAGAGCTGTCATTCTTTCTTGCTTTTGCTCAGTTGTTAATGTATCAAAAAAAGTAAGCTCCGTTTTTCCAAGAAGCTGTACGCGATCTGCTGGATAATATGTAAAGAATCCTGCCATTTCAATTCCAGGTCGCGATAAATCACTTGTATCAATTGGACGATGAATTCCTTCCTCACCACTTACTAATTCCAATTGAAATTGCTCAATTAAATCTTTTGTCCTTACTTTCGGCATATGTAAACCTCCACTCCGCTGCGGGTTCATTCTCATTTGATGTAAAATTCCATTCTAACCGATATTGTACCATTTTTTTCTGAAAACAAGAAATATGGTTTCTACTAAATAGAAAAAAACATTTCATGAGATTCATGAAATGTTTTTCTTTTTGTCATTTTTCTATTTTTTCTCAGATAATGGCTCGACAATTACTTTATCAATCAGCATATTTAAAATAGAAATACAAATTGCCGCAAGAATTGCTACACCAAATCCTGATATGTTAAAAGCATCACCTAACAAAGAATCTGTCATCTCTAATGTAATTGCATTAATTACAATTAGGAAGAAACCAAATGTTAAAACAGTAATCGGTAACGTAATTAAAATTAATAACGGTTTTACAAATACATTTAAAATCGACAAAATAACGCTCGCGATAATCGCGGTTTGTATGTTTTCTATGTAAAATGCGTCTGGTGCAATTCCCTTTAGAAGACCTGATACAACAATTAATACGACGCTATTCACAAGAAGTGATAGAATCCATCTCATTTTCTTACACATCCTTTTGATATATATACTTAATCATACGCTAATGGATAGCAAACGCCAAGTAACCATAAAAAAAAGCGAGGGAAAACCTTTCTTTTTTTTGGGGAAGAGAGCATCCACCCATGCATAGGAGGTTCGCCCCATGCCATGTGAAAACAGAGGGAGGAAATGAGTAGGAGTCTCCTTTTGGCTTCGTAGCCGTGATTTGTATGCTGAAAATCGAAATGAGTTTATATAACAACTTATTCCAGCCCTTATACTTGTATACCTGTCACGCTAAATCCTCTCCCAAACAAAAACAAGGAGCTAGCCAATTGGCTTAGCTCCCTACCTCAACCTCATTCATCTTCTCTTTCATACGAGCCGTATCACGCTCTAAAATCTCTTTTAAATACTTCCCTGTATAGGAACGCTCTTCTTTTACAACTTGCTCCGGCGTACCTGACGCAATGATTTGACCACCTTTGTCTCCGCCTTCTGGACCAAGGTCAACAATGTAATCTGCTGTCTTAATTACATCTAGGTTATGCTCGATAACAAGCACAGTTTCCCCACTTTCAACAAGGCGCTGTAATACTTCTAGAAGTCGTGCAATATCATGTGCATGTAAGCCGGTTGTCGGCTCATCTAAAATATATAACGTACGACCTGTAGAACGGCGATGTAATTCAGATGCAAGTTTCACACGCTGCGCTTCACCACCCGATAATGTAGTAGCCGGCTGCCCTAATTTCATATAGCCTAGCCCTACATCTACAAGCGTCTGCAACTTCCGTTTAATTTTCGGGATGTTGGCAAAGAATTCTACCCCATCTTCAATCGTCATTCCTAGTACTTCAGAAATGTTCTTATCTTTATATTTCACTTCTAACGTTTCACGATTATAACGTTTTCCATGACATACTTCACATGGAACATATACATCCGGTAAGAAATGCATTTCAATTTTAATAATCCCATCACCGCGGCAAGCCTCACAACGGCCACCTTTCACGTTAAAACTAAAACGTCCCTTTTGATACCCACGTACTTTTGCTTCATTCGTTTGCGCAAACACATCACGGATATCATCGAAAACGCCTGTGTATGTTGCTGGATTCGAGCGCGGTGTACGTCCGATTGGTGATTGATCAATATCAATAACTTTATCTAAATGCTCAAGGCCTTTAATTTCCTTATGAGCTCCTGGCTTACTTTTCGCCTTATATAATTTCTGTGCTAACGATTTATATAGAACTTCATTGATCATCGTACTTTTTCCTGATCCAGATACGCCGGTTACTGCTACAAATGTCCCAAGCGGGAATGACATCTTCGCATTTTTTAAGTTATTTTCTTTTGCACCAATAATCTCGACCTTACGCCCATCCCCTTTACGTCTCTCAAATGGGACCGGAATAAATTTCTTACCGCTTAAATATTGCCCTGTTAATGAATTATCATCATTCATCACTTCATCTGGCGAGCCAGATGACACAACTTGCCCACCATGAATTCCTGCGCCAGGGCCAATATCAAGTAAATAATCGGCCGCCATCATTGTATCTTCATCATGTTCAACAACGATTAGCGTATTTCCTAAATCACGCATTTCCTGTAGTGTACGAATCAGGCGATCATTGTCACGCTGATGTAAACCGATAGAAGGTTCATCAAGAATATACAATACACCAGTTAAACGAGAACCAATTTGCGTTGCAAGACGAATACGCTGTGCTTCCCCACCTGATAATGTTCCTGCTGCACGGCTTAATGTTAAATAATCAAGTCCAACGTTAATTAAGAAACTTACGCGCTCTTTAATTTCACGTAAAATTAAACGAGCAATCTTTTCTTGTTTTTCTGTCAGTTCAATGCCCTCGAAGAAATCATAAACTTCTTGAACAGAGTACTTCGTTACATCCGCAATCGTTTTTCCGCCAACAAAAACAGCTAAGCTTTCTGGCTTCAAGCGGCCGCCCTTACATTTCGGACACGCCTGCTCCGCCATATACTTCTCCATTTGTTCACGAATGTAATCAGAACTTGTTTCACGGTAGCGACGTTCAATATTTGGAATAACTCCTTCAAATAAAATATCACTTTCTTTCACTTGTCCAAAGTCATTCACATAACGGAAATAAACCTTCTCTTCTCCACTTCCGTACAACACTTTATCAAATAACTCTTTCGGTATATCCTTCACAGGCATATCCATATCAATGCCGTAATGATTACACACAGATTGCAGTAATTGCGGATAATATTGCGAACTAGTCGGTTCCCAAGGGGCAATCGCATGCCCATTTAACGATAAATCCCAATTTGGAATTACAAGTTCTAAATCTACCTCTAATTTTGAGCCAAGCCCATCACAAGACGGACACGCACCAAATGGGCTATTGAAAGAGAACATACGAGGTTCTAATTCACCGATCGAAAAACCACAATGCGGGCAAGCATGATGCTCACTAAATAAAAGCTCCTCTTCTCCAATCACATCAATTAATACACGACCTCCACCTAGTTTCAATGCACTTTCAAGAGAATCTGCAAGGCGGCTTGCAACCCCTTCTTTCACAACGATACGGTCAATTACGACTTCAATGGAATGCTTCTTGTTTTTATCTAACGTAATTTCTTCAGACACATCAAGCATTTCTCCATCAACACGAACGCGAACATAACCTTGTTTCTTTATATCCTCTAATACTTTCACGTGTGCACCTTTACGACCTGATACAATCGGTGCTAACACTTGTAATTTCGTGCGCTCTGGATATTCCAAAACACGGTCTACCATTTGTTCTACCGTTTGTGATGTAATTTCAATCCCGTGGTTCGGACAGATTGGTGTCCCAATACGCGCAAATAATAGGCGTAAATAATCATAAATCTCTGTCACCGTTCCGACTGTTGAACGCGGGTTACGACTCGTCGTTTTTTGATCAATTGAAATTGCTGGCGATAACCCTTCAATTGTATCCACATCCGGTTTATCCATTTGCCCTAAAAATTGGCGCGCATACGCGGATAAAGACTCCACGTATCTGCGCTGCCCTTCGGCATAAATCGTATCAAATGCTAATGATGATTTCCCTGAACCAGACAGACCTGTCACAACAACGAGCTGATTTCTCGGAATGGTTACATCAATATTTTTTAAGTTATGCGCCCTCGCACCTTTTACAACGATAAAATCTTTGCTCACTATTTTCACCCTTCCGCTTTTAATTCTAGCAGTAAATCTCTCAGCTCAGCTGCACGCTCGAAGTCTAGTGCCTTTGCCGCTTCCTTCATTTCTGCTTCCATCTTCGCGATTGTTTTTTCTCGTTCTTTCTTCGTCATTTTCTTAGCCGGCCCAGCTTCATACACTTCTGTTTCTTCTGCAGCTGTTGTTGCACGAATCACGTCACGTACTTCTTTTTGAATTGTTTTCGGTGTAATGCCATGTTCCTCGTTGTAAGCTTCTTGCTTTTGACGACGGCGTTTCGTCTCTTCAATTGCAATTCCCATCGATCTCGTTATGCGATCTGCGTACATGATTACATGACCGTGTTCATTACGCGCGGCACGACCAATTGTCTGAATCAATGATCGCTCTGAACGTAAGAACCCTTCTTTGTCCGCATCTAAAATCGCTACGAGTGATACTTCTGGAATATCAAGCCCTTCTCGCAACAAGTTAATACCAATAAGCACATCAAATTTACCAAGACGAAGATCTCGAATAATTTCAATCCGCTCTAGCGTTTTAATTTCAGAATGTAAGTAGTTTACTTTAATACCAACATCTTTTAAATAATCTGTTAAATCCTCTGACATTTTCTTTGTTAATGTCGTAATCAATACACGCTCATTTTTCGCAATGCGGTCATGGATTTCTCCTAATAAATCATCTATTTGCCCTTCAATTGGTCTTACATCAATTTGCGGATCTAAAAGCCCCGTTGGACGGATAATTTGCTCCACAACTTCCGGTGTAAGCTCTAGTTCATATGGACCCGGTGTTGCTGATACATACACAACTTGATTCGTTTTCTCTTCAAACTCTTCAAACATAAGCGGTCTATTATCCATCGCTGACGGCAAGCGAAATCCATGGTCAACAAGCACTTGTTTACGCGCTTGGTCCCCATTATACATCGCTCTTACTTGTGGCACTGTTACATGCGACTCATCCATAACAATTAGGAAATCTTTAGGGAAATAATCTATTAATGTATATGGTGTTGAACCAGCTGGACGGAGCGTCAAATGACGGGAGTAGTTTTCAATCCCCGAACAAAATCCCATCTCTCGCATCATTTCTAAATCGTAACGAGTTCGCTGTTCAATACGCTGGGCTTCTAACAATTTACCGTTATCATTTAATTCTTTTAAACGTTCTTCTAATTCTTTTTCAATATTTTCAATGGCAACTTTCATTTTTTCTTCACGTGTAACGAAGTGAGATGCCGGAAAGATTGCTACATGTTCACGTTCTGCTAATACTTCACCTGTTAAGGCATTCACTTCACGGATACGATCAATCTCATCGCCAAAAAACTCAATCCGAATACAATGTTCATCAAGCGATGCTGGAAAAATCTCAACTACATCTCCGCGCACTCGAAATGTTCCGCGTTTAAAATCAATATCATTACGACCGTACTGCACATCAACAAGTTCACGAAGCAATTGATTACGGTCCTTTTCCATACCAACGCGCAAAGAAACCACAAGTTCACGGTATTCTTCTGGCGAACCTAAGCCGTAAATACAAGAAACACTTGCTACAATAATGACATCATCTCGTTCAAATAAAGCTGATGTCGCTGAGTGACGTAATTTATCAATCTCATCATTGATTTGTGCATCTTTTTCAATAAACGTATCGGTTTGTGGTACATACGCTTCCGGTTGATAATAATCGTAATAACTCACAAAATACTCAACAGCATTGTTCGGAAAAAAATCTTTGAGTTCACTATACAGTTGTCCTGCTAATGTTTTATTATGAGCCATTACAAGCGTTGGCTTCTTCACTTCTTTAATAACATTCGAAATCGTAAATGTCTTTCCCGTTCCTGTCGCTCCAAGCAACACTTGATGTTTCTTACCATTATTAATCCCCGCTACCAGCTGCTTTATCGCTCTTGGCTGATCACCTTGCGGGGAATATTCTGAGACAATCTCAAATTGATGTTCCAAACAAAACCGACCTCCTTGTAAAAAATCTGTATTCTCATTTTACCACGAATGCCCATGAAAAAACCAAGAAAACGAACAGATATTCGGTAAAGTTTTCGACAATATAAAGTGAAACTTCCATCAGTAGGGGTTTTCTTCATCTCCACTGATGATTAATGAATCTGTCTTTTACGGGCAGTTGTCCCCCGCCTATCTTCCTCGTTTCTCTCTGAATCTTGAGATGGGAGTCTTACTGCCCGCAAATAGCGGGATAAACATAGCAAAAGGAAGGTTTCTTCTTTTTATAAGGCCCTTCCTTTTTTAATCCCATTTATTTTGCCGGTATACGTAACAGGTCATATCCATTATGACCTGTTTCTTTCACACAATCATGTAGCATATACCTTATATCTCCACGAGTATCTTTCATTATCTTTTTACAAGTATCGGAGTAAATTCCTTTATCTTTACCAGCAAATTTATCATAAGAATTATCTACCTTATAGCTGATTTCTCTCCCAACATATTCTAGCGTTTGAAAGATTGGATCTCCTTCATGTGTATAATTCACAATGCATATTTTATCCGCTCTACCTTTTTCAACATTCATGAAGAACTTCTCGAATTTATGTAAATTAGAAATTTTATGTCCTTTTGCAATCACATCATTATTCTCGTCAATTTTACCGCCCGATTGTGAACATGCTACTAAGCTTCCAATACAAAATAGAAGACACAATGAGGCAATTCCTTTTCTCATATTAAATCCTCTCCAGCTTGTTTTGGCTTTATACTCTCATTCAACACGAGATTAACTAGAAGAACAATATTAATAGGTAGAATTTTCTAAAAAATAAATATTTACAAAAATATTATTTTACTTTAGAATACGAACTACAAAGATTCGACACGATACGACAAAACGGGAATATTTTTTCAGAATATTATAACAACTAAGGGGTGAGGGATCTATATGAATCTATTTCGGAAAAAATCCATTTCAGCATTATTAGCACAGGCAGAACAAAAAGGGGCATCTTTAAAGAAAGAACTCAGTGCATTTGATCTCACAATGCTCGGGGTCGGCGCCATTATTGGAACAGGCATTTTCGTTCTTACTGGTGTTGCCGCAGCAGAACACGCAGGACCAGCACTTATTCTATCGTTTATTTTATCCGGTTTAGCCTGTGTATTTGCAGCACTATGTTATTCTGAATTCGCATCAACTGTACCGGTATCTGGTAGTGCATACACTTATAGCTATGCAACATTTGGAGAATTAATCGCCTGGATTTTAGGGTGGGATTTAATTTTAGAATACGGCTTAGCTTCCTCAGCTGTTGCCTCTGGTTGGTCAGGATATTTCCAAGGATTATTAAGTGGATTCGGGATTACATTACCTACCGCTTTAACAAGCGCATATAATCCTGAAGCTGGAACATACGTAGACTTACCGGCAATCTGTATTATCTTTCTAATGACATTGTTGTTAACAAGAGGAGCAAAAAAATCAGCTCGCTTTAATGCGATCATGGTAGCTATCAAACTCTTTGTTGTCTTACTATTTATCGGTGTTGGCGCTTTCTATGTCAAACCTGAAAACTGGACACCATTTATGCCGTTCGGCTTCTCTGGCGTAACAACTGGAGCTGCAACTGTATTCTTTGCTTACATCGGATTTGACGCTGTATCAACAGCTGCTGAAGAAGTAAAAAACCCACAGCGTAACATGCCGATCGGCATTATTGCTTCTTTAACAATCTGTACAATTTTATATATCGTTGTTTCATTAATTTTAACTGGAATTGTACCTTACGATCAGTTAGGTGTTAAAAACCCTGTTGCATTTGCACTACAATACATCCAACAAGATTGGATCGCAGGTTTCATTTCTTTAGGAGCAATTACTGGAATTACAACTGTGTTACTCGTTATGTTATATGGACAAACACGTTTATTTTACGCAATTAGCCGCGATGGCTTACTACCAAAAGCACTTTCTCGCGTGAACAAGAAAACAAAAACACCTGTTATCAATAGTTGGATTACTGCAACTATGGTTGCTTTCTTTGCTGGTTTCATTCCTTTAAACAAACTAGCAGAATTAACAAATATCGGTACACTATTCGCATTCATCGTTGTATCCATTGGGGTAATCATCTTACGCAAAAAACAACCAGAACTACCGCGTGCTTTTAAAGTGCCATTAGTACCATGGATTCCTGCTTTAGCTGTTCTATTCTGTGGATACCTAGCATTGCAGCTCCCAGCAACAACATGGATTGGCTTTGCAGTATGGCTTGTAATTGGACTTGTTGTCTACTTCAGTTACGGTTACAAAAATAGTACGCTACAAAATAAACAAAAAGAAGACGTTGCATAATGAAAAAGCTGTTGTCCCATTAGGACAGCAGCTTTTTTTCTTTTTTTGGAAAAAACACATATGAAAATGTAATTACCGTATCAACTAAAAATACAATTCCCCAAACTTGACTCACACGGCTGGCTGCCTCATTTAACACAATTCCTTTTTCAAGCCAATTTCCCCACTGTTCAATCGGCACGAATCCATACATAAAGAAAAAGACAATATGAACAACGATAAACAAAACGAGATGTAAACTCCATTCTCCAATCTCCTGCTTTGTGTAAGCCCAGCCTGTTAGCTCTAGTGGTTCTTCTATATGTGTAAGTGGTTCATTCCGCCATTTCGTAACGAGTTTCTGTACACGTATATCTAATTTCTTTAAATCTTTTTTCCCATAAAAGAGTGCATATAGCAATATCACTAATGTAATGATTTGAAAGTTAGAAAACTTACCAGTTTCATAATAATCCATGACACCTAAAGCTAAAATAAAGACTTCATTGAGAAGTAACACAATGCCAGCAATGAAACTAGCTTTCCGTAATCGAAATCCGTAACGAAGTAAAAAGAAACCAATTGCTGATATCCAAAACACAATTTCTGCACCAATTAAGAAATACCAACGATACTCTGCAAGTATACTCATTTTCCGCGCTCCTTCTCATCATATATACGAAAAGCCTCATCCATATACACTAGAAGCTCCTCTTCAATTGGATACATATTCATCTTCTGCGAGTCTTCTTTTGACTTTCGTACTTCCCATAATTTATCTAGAAATGCTTCATCCCCATTTGCCATCTCCAAACACTTAGCCATTAGCTTTTTTATAGTTTCTTGCACGGCATCATGAGATGCATCCTTCCCTTCTTTCATAAAGCTGCGTAACTGTTTTAACACATCTACCCATTCTCGAACATTCTCATCCTCCTCGCTCATATTTGGCAAATTGCGAAGAAGTTTTTGCTCACCCTCTGAAAACACTTGCTTTTGAAATATTTCACGTATACGAGGAGACTGCCTCGAAAGTTGAATAAGTTCGAACATAATTTTCCAATCTAACTCTCCCTCTAACTCAGCCGAATACACAACAGCTTGTAAAATCCGTTCCATCCGATTAAACTTTTTCTGCTCTTCTTGTACAAACTTTTTCTGCTCTTCTTGTACAAACTTAAGCTGTTTTTCCAATGATTCTCTTAAGCTAAATTCATCTGTCATTAGTATATTCATAATCTCTTTTAACGAGAAACCCATTTCTTTTAAAAATAAAATTTGTTGCAAACGAATGACGTCCCCTTCACTATATAAACGGTGTCCACCTTCTGTTTTCCCGCTTGGTTTCAACAAATCAATTTGATCATAATAACGAAGTGTTCTTACCGTAACTCCTGTTTCCTTTGTAAGTTCTTGAATCGAGATCATTTCCATCACCCTTTCCTCTTTCATTGTAAAAGATGACGTAACGTAACTTTCAAGTGTTTTTGTAAAAAAATTCAAAAAAGAGACATATTCACTATGTCTCTTTTTGTTACCTTACATAAAGCCTAACGCATATACGAGAATATACCCAAGAACAGAAAGGCAAACAGATCCTACCAATCCAGCTACAAATGCTCTACTTCCTAATTTACGGAATGTCGTAAATTCTACATTTAAACCAAGTCCCGCCATTGCCATCGCAATGAGCATATAAGCAAGGATTACGATATAGCCTGCTACCACTTCCGGTATAACACCTAATGAATGAAATGCACTCATTGCCAAGAACCCTAAGATAAACCACGGAATCGGAATATCACGCCAAGAGCCTTTTTGCCCATTTCCCTCACTACGCTTAAACCATAAGCCAATTAAAATCGCTACTGGTACAAGCATGGCAACACGCGTTAATTTTACAATAACCGCAATATCAACAGACGCGCTTCCACCTGGCGCCGCAGCAGCGATGACATGTGCAATCTCATGCAGCGTCGCTCCAGAAAATACACCGTAACCATACGGGGATAATCCAAGAACTGGGTATAATAAAGTATAAATCAACGTAAAAATTGTACCTAAAATAGCAATAATCGCTGCACCGACCGCTGTTTCATCGTCCTTCGCTTTCACTTGCGGTGCAATTGCCACGACCGCGGCCGCGCCGCAAATTGCCGTCCCGCATGCTGTTAAAATCCCAAGTGTTTTATCTACTTTAAAAACACGTGTTAATGCGTATACAACAACAAGTGTAAAAGCAATGACAATCGCTGCAATAACTAGCACCTTTGGCCCAGCCTTTGCAATATCAACAAGATTTAATCGCATACCTAGCAAAATAATTCCGAAGCGAAGTAACTTCTTACTCGCAAAATTCGTTCCCGCTATCGCTTCGCTTGGAACACCAATTGTAGCTCTCCAAATCATTCCAATTAGAATAGCGATAACTAATTGGCCCATAATATTTAAAAATGGAAGCTCCGCTAAATATTTCGCGCTAATCGCAATCAACAATGTAATCCCAATCCCCTGCGAAAAACCGAGACGCTTCTTCTTTTGTATAACAAGTGTTTGTTCCACTTTGGATCACTCCAATAATCGTATTAAAACATGCATGTTTCTTATACTTCCATTATAAAAGCATTCCAATAATAAGTTTAATACCAATATTCAATCTCAATCATCAGAAAAACTTATGATAAACTAAAAAAATGGAGGCGGCTCGTTCAAAATCTCAGGGCGTTGGAGCCCCCGACAGAGAGGCACTTTTTGCCTCGTCCGAGGGGACGAAACGACCGGAGATTTTAGCTGCCGGAGCTAGACAATAGAAAAGCCGAAGCTAATCTCTAGATCAATAACAAAAGAGCAAAGGAGCAAACATCATGAACGTCGATATTTTAAAAATATTTGTGACCGTCGTAGAACAAAAGCATTTCTCTCGTGCGGCAGAATTGCTCAATCTCTCTCAGCCTGGCGTCAGCATGCATATTCGCAATTTAGAAAACGAATTTGGCACTACGCTCATTCAGCGTTCTCCAAAACACGTCCAAGTTACGGAAGCCGGCAATATTCTATACATACATGCGAAGCAAATGCTATCTCTTTATGAAGAAGCAAAACAAGAAATTAACGAACTACATAACGTTGTTACAGGTACACTGCGCATCGGGGCAAGTTTTACAATTGGTGAATATTTACTCCCAAAAATATTAGCACGCTACGCCAATGAAAATCCGCGTGTGGAAGTACACACGTTTATCTCCAACACAGAAGAAGTTCTCCAAAGCATTCGTTCCAACCAAATCGATATTGGCTTAGTAGAGGGTCAAGTCGTATACACTGATATAGATGTAGAGACTTTTATGAAAGATGAAATGAAACTAGTCGTTCCACCAAAACATCCTCTTCTGGGTGCACATGCAATTAACGAAGCTTCACTTCAAGATCAAGTATGGATTCTCAGGGAGATGGGATCTGGAACACGCGCCTATAGCGATCGTTTTATCCATCAGCACCATTTAAAAATGAAGCGTTTCTTTACATTTAGCAGCATTCAAAGCGTAAAAGAAGCCGTTGCTGCTGGACTCGGCATTGCAATCCTTTCTGACTGGACCGTAAGGAAAGAGCTACAAGCAAAAGAACTTTTCCATGTCGAAGTTCCAAACGAAAAACTCATCCGTCCTTTCTCTATCGTTCGTGGCAAATACTTTATTCCTTCCAAAGCCATTCAAGTCTTTTTAGACCACGTTCATTCATTTGCACAAAAACAGAGTTGACCTTCACATTAGTGTGAAGGTTTACAATATATACGAAAGGAGTGAAATGCAGTGCGAATTGGAGAATTATCAAAGCGAACTGGCGTCAGTGAACGTTCATTAAGGCATTATGAAGAAAAAGGGTTGCTTCCTTCGAAACGCCTTACAAATGGCTATCGTGATTTTGAGGCAAGTGCCACCAGAAAAGTTGAACTCATTCAGATGTACTTACAGCTTGGCTTAAATTTAGAAGAAACTGCAAGAATGCTGCGCTGCTTAGAAATTGAACCACAATTATACGAAAATCCATGCAGTAGTATTCTTACACTTTACGAAGAAAAGCTGGCTGAGGTAACAAAGCAAATTTCACTGCTCTCCAATATTCAAGCGAATATACAGAAGCATGTTTCACTCCTAAAAAAAACGAAGAAAAAGGAATGATTGCATATGTTCGTTATACACGGAAGCTCCCGTTCAAATGGAAATACAGAAGCCCTTACACACATGATGATTGATGGTATCGATGCAGAACAAGTTTATTTACGAAATCATACCGTTCATCCTATTACAGACCAACGTCATGAAGCAGAAGGATTTCAACCAGTAGATGATGATTACCAAAACCTAATTGAGCAAATGCTAGAACACGACACAATTATTTTCGCTACACCTCTATATTGGTATGGGATGAGCGGACATATGAAAAACTTTGTTGATCGCTGGTCACAAAGTTTACGTGATAGATCCCTTCATTTTAAAGAAAAGATGAAAGAAAAAAAGATGTACGTTGTCATTGTTGGTGGAGATAATCCAAAGTTAAAAGCATTACCACTTATCGCACAATTTCAATACATCTTTGATTTTACCGGTTCTTCTTTTGAAGGCTACATTATCGGTGATGCTAATGCACCTGATGAAATTTCAAACGATAAAGAAGCCTTAGCAAAAGCGAAACTATACAATGAACAATTCCGGAAATAATAACCAGAAACTAGTTTGACAAATCTCATTGTATACGCATACAATGAAAATAACATTATGAAAGGAAGGTAATCCGGCCAATGAAGTTCTAATTCTCTTATTTATTCATCCATCACGCATAGTGAAACAAAATGATGAAAACTAGAAGAGGATTAGTCTGTCCATTTGTCGATACTTTCTTTTATCGCGATCGTGTAAAAATATGTGCATCGCTTATTTCTGCACACTTTTTTACATCTATGGGTGACGTCTATCCTCTCTAGTGAAACTAGGGAGGTTTTTTTATGACCATTTTATTCGCACGCAATATTGAAAAAAGCTTTGGTGACCGCACTATATTTACAGTACAATCGCTTGAAATTCAAGGAAATGACCGCATCGGCATTGTCGGAGTCAATGGAGCCGGAAAATCTACGCTACTACAAATATTAAGCAAAGAAATAGAGCCGGACGAAGGTTCTGTCTCACATTATGGTTCGATCGCCATTATCCCTCAATTTAGCGAGGAAACATTGGAGGATACTTCCACTTTTGCAAAAGGAAAGTGGAACATTTCAAACGTTTCAGATGCAATGAGTGGCGGTGAACGAATGCGCTTAAAGATCGCTCATGCTCTTGAGCAGGAAGCTTCCATCTTATTTGCAGATGAACCGACAAGTCATTTAGATATGTATGGCACAGAGCAATTAGAACAAGCACTCCTATCTTATAAAGGTGCACTCGTTCTAATTTCTCATGATCGTGCATTTCTAGATACGATTTGTACAAAGATCATTGAAATTGAAGACGGTACAGTTCGTGAATATAAAGGGAACTATTCAAATTATCGGGAACAAAAAGAACGTGAACGCACTGAACAAAGAGCTGAATATGAACAATATGTACAAGAAAAGAAACGATTAGAACAATCTATTTTACACCGAAAACAGCGCGCTTCTAGTATGACAAAGATTCCAACCCGGTATAGTTCTTCTGAGTCTAGGCTTTATAAGTTAGGTGCTGCCCATGGCCAAGAAAACGTTAGTAAAGCAGCAAAAGCATTAGAAACGAGACTTGAAAAACTAGAAAAGAAAGAAAAACCGAAAGAGTTAGCTCAAACTCAGTTTAATGTACAACACCATGCACCGATTCATAGTAAAACAGCTGTACAATTTAATAAAACAACGAAAAGGCTAGGCGACCGTACACTGTTTCAAAATATGAACGGCAGTGTTTCTCCCGGTGCAAAAATTGCTATTTTAGGTGCAAACGGAAGCGGGAAAACAACGTTATTCAAAATGATTCTCTCAAATGAGCGCGGCATTCAGCTTTCAAAAAGCTGTAAAATTGGATACTTTGAACAGACATTATCTATTTTAAAAACAGATAAAACAATTTTAGAGAATGTTTTAGAAGAAACAAATTATACGGAAGCTTTCGTCAGAACAATACTAGCTCGCCTTCTCTTCCGGCGCGAAGATGTGCATAAACCTGTGCATGTATTGAGCGGTGGCGAGCAAACAAAGGTGGCACTAGCGAGAGTGTTTTTAGGAAACTATAACATGCTTCTGCTCGATGAACCGACGAACTATTTAGATTTAACAACTCAGGAAGAACTAGAAAACATGTTGCAAGAATATCCTGGCACCGTCCTTTTCATTAGCCATGACCGTGCATTTATTCGTTCGGTTGCAGATTATATCTTACACATAGATGAGACTGAACCACGACTCTTCCACGGAAATTATGATCAATATATGAATCGAACAGAACAAACTTCTGTAAACACTACCGAGCAAGAACTGTTACGATTGCAAACAAAATTAACAGAAATCATTAGCCGGATTTCGATGCCTGATCGACAGGATGATGTTACAATTCTTGAACAAGAATATGAGCAGTTATTGGAGAAAATCAGGAATTGTAAGGAAGCACTCTAATGTCTTCCCTATATCTCGACGAGGCCGCTGCCATTTCCCAAGAAATATCGATGATTCGACATGCTAGGATGCTGCAAATATATCGGCACTTCGACAATATACGACATAAGCAAGCATACAAAAAGCCGTGCATTAAGCACGGCTTCTTTCTTTATATTCTACACACGGACAGCTGTTCCACTTACCGCAACCATTAACATCCCTTCGCGAACTACCTCATAGTCTACGTCAATGCCAACAATCGCGTTTGCACCTTTTTGCTTCGCAAGAGATTTCATCTCTTCCATCGCAATATCACGTGCTTCTTTTAATTTACTTTCATATGCACCAGAACGGCCACCGACAATGTCACGAACAGAAGCAAATAAGTCGCGGACGATATTTGCACCCATAATTGCTTCACCGTTTACGATATCAATGTACTCGATAATTTCTTTCCCTTGAATAACAGAAGTTGTTGTTACGATCATTTTTTACAGCCTCCTATATATGTATCTTTTTCTTACCTACCTATATGGTACGCTAATTCTGTTAAAATTACATATACAAGGTCTTTTAAATTACACTGCTTCCGTATCCCACTTATGATTCTGTTCTACAAACACAATTCCCAATTCATGATGTCCATCTGCATATAGTGCCGTTTGAGCAAGGCGGAGCTCACCTTTTGTATCAAGTACTTCTAACTTACAAAATGCCCCTGTCGTCTTGGACTGAAGCGCATCATAAAACTCTTCTGCACTTTTAGGAATTACACCGTTTACTTTCGTAATAACCTCTCCGGGCTTCAGATCCATTTCTACACCGACTGTATTCGGAATTATACCTAATACAACTAATCCATCGTCGCGCGCTGCAAAATATGCTGGGCACGTTTCATCAGCTATACGTTCCCGCATCGCAATAGTAAAGCGACCAAGCATCGCGACTCCCATCGCAAGAATAGCTACAATAGGCCACCAATAACTGACCACTCCTAAAACAAGAACAAGGGTCGCTAAACCAAATATACGTCTTCCTGTAAATAATAATGCTTCTGTCGGTTCCTCACTTCTAATTGTTCGCATAAAGCCAATTAAAAACGGTACAAGGAATAAGGAATACGTTTGTGAACCAACAGAAATGACCGGCCACCACGAAACAAATTGTGTAACAGCATCCCCCGGCACAAGAATAAAAATCGGAACGAGCCATAAACGCTTTGATTCATGTAGTCCAATATTTAAACCGCGCTTTCCTTTACGCATTTTAGGCGTTGAATGCCGCACCGCATTTTTCGAAATTAATAATCCTTCTACTACTAACATCAAGCCTAGTAAAATGGCAAGTGATGCAATGGTACTCTCTTCTCCTTCTCCAAGCTGTAAGAAAGAGATTGGAAGTTTAGAAGATAATAAAGCTGCTACAATCGCCACGCCAAATGTGTAAGCAGAAGATAAATATCTATATTGAGCAGCTAGTCCAAATACTAGTGTCCAAATTAAAATCATCCATATACTTGCTTGCGACATAACTAGTCCGGCTCCAACTGTTATGATGGATACAACGAATCCATATCCAACTCCTGAAAATAAGGATGTTCGTAGTTCAAACCAAATATCATATACTTTAAAAGAAAAATCTTTTCGTTCTCGTAATATACGTAAGTATCCAACAAAAATGCTACTTATCAAAAATACATAGACA
Organism: Bacillus cereus group sp. N21; assembly: GCF_016483395.1. Taxonomy (NCBI): domain Bacteria; kingdom Bacillati; phylum Bacillota; class Bacilli; order Caryophanales; family Bacillaceae; genus Bacillus; species Bacillus cereus group sp. N21. Next base: position 201,229 of record NZ_JAEHBX010000001.1, on the reverse strand, counting down.
GCAGGGTGTAAGAAAAAACGCCCAACTGCTCGCATTATCTCAAAAGACCACGCCTCCACGAATCGCTTCACCACCATTTATTCTTTCTTTTTATCTTATCATAAAGTGAAACTTTAATCAGTGGAGTTTTCTCCATCCCCCATCTACCTTCTTTTCTTTTTCTAAATTTTGAGATAGAAGTGTTACCGTTCATAAGTAGCGGGATAAACACACAAAAAAATACAGGCAATAATATGCCTGTATTTTCCTTATTTCGCCATTAATTTTAATGCTGCCTGCAATTGCAGATCATTTTCACCAGAACGAATCTTTTCAATGATTTTATTTTGAATCGCTTCAGCTGTCTTCTTATCAAGCTGACCTGTCATTTCCATTTCATTTGCATTTTGGAATGCTTTTAAAGCCGACTCTGTTTCCTTACTAAAGTATCCATCCTCACGTCCAGGCACATATCCTAAACTTTTCAGCATTTCTTGCGCATGCTTCACTTGTACATCATTTGAATTATAAGAAAGTGTTTTCTCAATTTGAATTGGCGTTGCATGATAATAATCTGGCTGTTTCACTTCCACCGTTGGGGCAATTCCTTTCTTATGAATCCAATTGCCATCTGGTGTAAGCCATTTAAACATTGTCAGTTTAATATTGCTGCCATCTTTAAACGGAACAGCTTGCTGAACAGTACCTTTTCCAAATGTTTTTTCACCAACTAAATCATATCCTTCGCCTTCTTTTAATGCACCTGCTAAAATTTCTGAAGCCGATGCACTTCCTTTATCAATTAATACTGAAATCGGATATGATTTTCTCTCTTTTAATGCAGTTGAGAATTTCTTTTTCTCACCATTTCGTTGTTCAACTTGCATCATTGGCTTTTTGTCCGTCATAATTAATCCTAAAATATCTTGTACGCTATTTAAGTAACCTCCTGGATTACCACGTACATCAATGACAAGGCCTTTTATATCTTTCTTTTCAAGTTCTTTTAATTGATCTTTAAATTCTTTCGCTGTATTTTCAGAGAAAGATGTAATTTGGATATAACCAATATTTTTCTCCTTCTCTTTCTTTACAGAACTAAACACAGTAAAAATCGGAATTTTTTCACGTTTAATTTTAAATTCTAGTGGATCTGCTACTCCTGAACGCTTTATCTCAAGCGTAACGTCCGTTCCTTGTTTACCACGAATCTTTAAGACCGCTTCTTCACGTGATAAATCTTTTACACTGTTTCCATTTACTGATAAAATTTGATCATTTGGCTTAATGCCTGCTTTTTCTGCTGGTGACCCTTTAATCGGAGAGACAATGATCAGTTTTCCATCGGTTTTGTTCACCTCAGCACCAATACCTTCAAGCTCCGGATCAAGCGACTCTGTAAATTGCTTCGCTGTTTCCTTATCCATATACGTGGAATAAGGGTCCTTCAGCGTCGACAACATACCCTGTATCGCACCCTCAACAAGCTTTTCATCCTTCACGTCTTCCACATAACGCGAATCAATCAGTGCAAACGCCTCATTAATTTTAGCTAAATCCCCTTGTTTCGTGCCGGCACTATCGCCTGTAATTGTTTGCGCCATATATGATGGATTGATTCCAAACATATACATACCTGCAAACATTCCGCCAGCACCAATTAAAAATGCAACAATCATTCCAATAATCGCAACTCTACGTTTCAATGCGGAATTCCCCTTTCCAGAACACACAGGTGGTGTAGCAAAAGGCATCACACATTGTGTGATGCCTTTACCTATTTCTACTATATGATAAGCTTGTACGAATTATGTTTGCAACTTTTTATACTTTTAAGAAGCGACGAATTGACATTACGCTTCCCCACATACCGATTAATGCACCAATTAACATTAATAAACCGGAAAGTTGGAATACAAACGGACTATATGGAAGAAGTTCGAAAATCGTTCCTCCAAGCTTCTGGTTAAACATACCTTGAAGCGAATTATAAGTAGATAAAATTACAACAATTGGGAGAATCGAACCAAGTACACCTAAGAATAAACCTTCTAATAAGAACGGCCAACGGATAAACCAGTTTGTCGCACCTACAAGTTTCATAATTTCAATCTCCGTGCTTCGTGCATAAATTGTAATTTTGATTGTATTAGAGATTAAGAACATTGCTGTGAATAATAGACCAGCAATTAACAAAATCCCAATATTACGGCCTGTGTTCACTGTATCAAATAATTTTTCAACTTGGCCTTTACCATATTGAACTGTACTTACAAACTGCATTTTTTCAACTTTTTTCGCAATTGTAGCTGTATCTGTTGGTTCTTTCGCCTTTACAATAAATACGTTTTTAAGTGGATTATCTTGCTCAAATAACTCAAACGTTTTTCCGCTGTCACCTAAGCTTTTAATCAAACGTTTTAACTCTTCTTCTTTAGAAGAATATTTAACAGAATCTACTTTTGCAATTTTGCTAAGATCTTTTTCCAATTTCTTTTGATCCGCTTCTTTCGCCGCTGGATCAATGTGTACACGAATTTCTACATCTTGCTCCACTTTCGTTGCAAAGTGGTTCATATTCATAATCGCTGTTAAAAAGACACCTACAAGTAATAATGTAACTGTTACTGCACTTACAGAAGCAAACGTCATCCATCCGTTACGGGATAGATTTTTTACACCTTCTCGTAAATGCCGACTAAGGGTTTTAGTCTTCATATCCGTATCCTCCCTCAATCTCATCTCGAACAATTTTTCCGCCTTCAATCGCAATTACGCGATGACGAATTGTATTTACGATATCTGCGTTATGTGTTGCCATAACAATTGTTGTACCGCGCTCATTAATACGTTTAAAGATACTCATAATATCAAGTGCTGTATCAATATCTAAGTTTCCTGTCGGCTCATCGGCAATCACAACTTTTGGCTTATTTACAATCGCCCTTGCAATCGCCACACGCTGTTGTTCTCCACCTGAAAGCTCAGTTGGAAGTGCGTCCGCACGATCTTCAAGGCTTACAAGACCCAGTACTTCAGTAACACGCTCACGAATTGCATCAGGCTCTTCTTCAATTACTTCTAAAGCAAACGCTACATTCTCATATACCGTTAATTTAGGTAGCAATTTAAAGTCTTGGAAAATTACGCCTAGCTGACGGCGAAAATATGGTACATCTCGCTCTGCTAACGTTTCAATTACAAGTCCATTCACATTGATAGATCCTGTTGTTGGTTTTTCTTCACGATACATCATCTTAATAAATGTAGATTTTCCGGCTCCACTCGGTCCAACTACGTATACAAATTCACCCTGCTTAATGCTAACTGTGAGTCCATCGATGGCTTTCATACCATTTGGATACTCCTTATAAACATTCGTCATTTTTATCATTATTTATCACCCAATACTTAATGATTTTTTTTCGACATACTTTTTCTGTCTATCTGAACATGCAAGCAAAAGCTCCCACTCTTACTTACACTCTGCTGTACTACAAACCTATTAAAGTATTTCTGTTGTTTCAAATAACAGTAACAGCAGTTTCAGTCTATCACTGTTGCTTATGTACATGTTTCAGCAAAATTCTACAAACTACATTGTAACATCATTCGGTTTCCAATTCGGATACAGTTTTGTTACAGTTATGTTACAGCGCAAAAAGAAACAAGAAAAAGCAGTTATTCAAAGCTTCCTTTCCTCGATAAAAGGTTAATTCCTAACTATATAAGTACAAATTGAAAAAACAAACATAAACCCTTTCTTTTTTAGATGGGAGAGATCATCCGGCCATGCATAGAAGCGGTCAGATCCTTTTCCTACCCCATGCCAAGTTAAAACAAAGAGAGAAAACGAGTACAGGTCACCTTTTGTTCTTCATAGCAGCAGTTTATCTATTTTAAAATCAAAATAGATACATATACATCATAAACAAGTCTATATCATTTTATAAGTCTAGCTTTTTATAAAACAACCCAAAAAACTGACTGTTTAGCCCATCATGTCTAAGAACCTTCCACACAAAAAAGCCCCTTAGCCAACACTGCTAAACAGTCAGCTCCACTTTTTTTACGTTCTAGCTTTAGCGGCTAGAATGCTCAGTGGCTTTGCTTCTTCCTTCTATTCTGAACAAGCCACTTCCGCTTTTCTTACTTATGTTCTGCTAACCACTCTGATACTTTTTTTGCATCCTCACCTTGAATAAGTTCCGCTGGCATTGAACCGCGTCCTTTTTTGATAATATTTTCAATCTCCGCCGCGTCGTATTTACCGCCTACTTTTCGTAAATCAGGTCCAGTTGCACCAGATAAGTCGCTAGCATGACAACCTGCACAACTTTTTTTGAAAATTTGCTCTGCACTATCTGTACTTGCAGATTGATTAGAAGATTTATTTTCTTCTTTCTTTCCACATGCTCCTATAGTAAAAGCTAATGATGTTCCTAATGCAATAGCCAACAATTTCTTTTTCACTTATATCGCTCCCCATTGTTGATATCCTTCTTATTATTGATATAGCCATACTTTCACATAGCTCTCACTTGCCATTATAATAATTATCCCCTTATAGAAAAACCAACCTCCATAGGATATTTTTTACAAAAGGGATGAGAACCCTACTCATATAAAGCTTTCACCAATTGTTTCAATTCTGTGAACAAATGTAAATTACTATAAAGATACTGTTTTTACAAAACAGAAAAGGAAAAATTCTATACGGCTTCCTTATCATTTATAGCTTGCTTCTTAATATTTTTTACTTTTTACAAAACAATATACGACCTTGTATCATAAAACCAAGCTCATCAAAAAGAGAAGTTGTCACCCAACTCCTCTTCCTCCTTCTCTCATCAATACAGACAAGATGTACCTCATTATTCCCCTCTATCTCCTCAACGATAGGCCAACAGTCCGTTGGCTTTTTTTCTTAAGAAATACGAGAGCGTAAATATGCATCAATAAACGGATCAATTTCTCCATCCATAACCGCTTGTACATTACCAACTTCCGTATTTGTACGGTGGTCTTTCACTAGAGAGTATGGGTGGAATACGTAAGAACGAATTTGGCTACCCCAGCCAATTTCTTTTTGTTCACCACGAATTTCATTTAACTGCGCTTGCTGTTCTTCTAATTTCTTTTGATATAATTTCGCCTTTAACATTTTCATCGCATGTTCACGGTTTTTAATTTGCGAACGCTCAGATTGACATGTTACAACCGTATTCGTTGGCGTATGTGTAATACGAACCGCTGAATCCGTCGTATTAACGTGCTGTCCACCCGCACCACTTGCACGGTACGTATCTATTTTTAAATCTTCCGTACGCACTTCAATCTCGATATCATCATTAAATTCAGGTACAACTTCACAAGATACGAACGATGTATGACGACGGCCTGAAGAGTCAAACGGTGAAATACGTACAAGACGATGTACACCTTTCTCTGCTTTCAAGTAACCGTAAGCGTTATGACCTTTAATTAACAATGTTACGCTTTTGATTCCTGCTTCATCGCCTGGTAAATAATCGACTGTATCTACTTTAAACCCGCGTTTTTCAGCCCAGCGTGTATACATACGTAATAGCATAGAACCCCAATCTTGTGATTCTGTTCCACCAGCACCTGGATGTAGTTCTAAAATCGCATTATTTTTATCATAAGGATCGCTTAATAATAGCTGAAGCTCGTACTCATTCATTTCTCGAACTAAAGATTTCACTTCAGATTCTAATTCCTCATGTAAATCTTCATCATATTCTTCTTTTAAAAGTTCATGTGTCACTTCTAAATTTTCGAATGTTTCATCTAACTGACGAAACTTCCCAACCATTTCTTTTAACGCATTCGCTTCATTAATTACAGTTTGTGCGCCTTGTTGATCATCCCAAAAGCCTGCACCCATCATTGTTTCTTCTAATTCTGCAATGCGTTTTTCCTTTGTAGGAAGGTCAAAGAGACCCCCTAAAAGCCGCTAATCTCTTAGCCATTTTCTCTAATTCTTGCCTAATTTCTACTAATTCCATGCTCTTCACCTCTATGTAATTGCTATCGCTTTTATATAAAACAAGGGAAACTCTCTCCGCTTATTACAGAGAGAGTTTGTCCCTTTTTATTATATGGATATTTTTAAAACTTTTCCATTTTGAAAATAAAATTTCGTGTAAGATCGATTTGGAGCGCCTGATATTCTGAACGAGCCGCTTCCGCTTTTCTTTTGATCCAGTTCTGCCTCCTAGCCCCTCATGTCTAAGAACCTTCCGCACAAGAAAGAACCTTAGCCAACGGGGCTGAACAGTCGGCGCCACTTTTCCTTATTTCCCAATACCACAGCAGTTTTTATATTTCTTACCACTGCCACATTTGCATAGGTTGTTACGTCCTACTTGTTCACCTTTTACGACTGGTTTCTTTTTCACTTCTTCACCGTCATCTTTCGGATGAACTGCTTCACCTTGAGCTACTTCTTGGCGCTCTAAGTTTTGTTCGATTTCTGCTTTCATAATGTAACGAGAAACCTCTTCTTCAATGGAAGCGATCATGGATTCAAACATTGCGAATCCTTCCATTTGGTATTCACGAAGCGGGTCAATTTGACCGTAAGCACGTAAATGAATACCTTCACGAAGATGATCCATCGCATCGATATGATCCATCCATTTTGTATCTACAACGCGGAATACAACAACCTTTTCAAATTCACGCATTTGTTCTTCTGGTAGAAGTTTTTCTTTTTCATCATAACGCTCTATTAATTTTGCAATGATTAGCTCGCTCATTTCTTCTGGTGCAAGGCGACGTAATTCTTCTTCCTTAACATCACCTTCCTCAAGAAGGTTTGTATTTAAGTAGTCAATCAGACCTTTAATGTTCCAATCCTCTTCAATTTCCTCTTGCGTATGAAGGGCAACAGCACGTTCTACAGTAGATTTCATCATACCTTCGATAATGCCCCGTAAGTTTTCAGATTCCATTACTTCTTGACGTTGTTTATAAATTACTTCACGTTGTTGGCGAAGTACATCGTCATACTGCAAGAGCTGTTTACGTGCATCGTAGTTGTTTCCTTCTACACGTTTTTGCGCAGATTCTACAGCACGAGATACCATTTTACTTTCGATTGGTTGTGAATCATCCATACCAAGGCGATCCATCATCGCTTTCATATTATCTGCACCGAAGCGGCGCATTAATTCATCTTCCATTGATAAGTAGAACTGCGTCACACCAGGGTCTCCTTGACGACCAGAACGACCACGTAACTGATTATCAATACGACGACTTTCATGACGTTCTGTACCGATAACCGCTAGGCCACCAGCTTCTTTTACACCTTCGCCTAGTTTAATATCCGTACCACGACCAGCCATGTTTGTCGCAATCGTTACAGAGCCTTTAAATCCTGCTTCTGTAATAATATCCGCTTCACGCGCATGGTTTTTCGCATTCAAGACGTTATGACGTACACCTTTACGTGTTAACATGTTTGAAATAAGTTCAGATGTTTCAATTGCAACTGTACCAACAAGAACTGGTTGCCCTTGCTTATGGCGTTTTACAATATCCTCAACAACCGCATTAAATTTTCCTTCCATCGTTTTGAAAATTAAATCGGCACGGTCATCACGAACAACTGGTCTGTTTGTTGGTATCACGATAACATTCATATTATAAATGTTACGGAATTCCTCTTCTTCCGTTTTCGCTGTACCAGTCATACCTGATAACTTTTCGTACATACGGAAGTAGTTTTGGAATGTAATGGTTGCTAATGTCATACTTTCATTTTGAATTTCTACGCCTTCTTTTGCTTCAATCGCTTGGTGTAAACCTTCACTATAGCGGCGGCCTTTCATAAGACGACCAGTGAATTGGTCTACAATTACAATTTCGCCTTCTTGTACAACATAATCTGTATCGCGGTGCATTACAACGTGTGCACGAAGCGCCTGATTAATATGGTGAAGAAGTGCAACGTGTTTTAAATCAAATAAGTTTTCAATATGGAAAGCTTTCTCTGCTCTCGTAATCCCGTCTTCTGTTAACATGACATTTTTCGTTTTCACGTCAAATGAGTAATCTTTTTCATTTTCTAACGTACGAATAAATGCATTTGCAAAGATATATAGTTCTGTTGATTTTTGTGCTTGTCCAGAAATGATAAGCGGCGTACGCGCTTCATCAACTAAAATGGAATCGACTTCATCAATGATTGCGAAATGAAGCGGACGCTGAACACGTTGCTCTTTATATAGCACCATGTTATCACGCAAATAGTCAAAACCAAGCTCGTTGTTTGTACTATATGTGATATCAGCAGCGTAAGCAGCTTGCTTTTCTTCACGTGACATGCTATTCAAGTTAATTCCTACTGTTAAGCCAAGGAACTCATGTAGTTGTCCCATTTCCCCTGCGTCACGCTGCGCTAAATATTCATTGACTGTAACAACATGAACACCTTTACCTGTTAAAGCATTCAAATAAACCGGTAAAGTAGAAGTTAATGTTTTACCTTCCCCTGTTTTCATCTCAGAGATATTCCCTTCATGTAAGGCAATACCACCCATTAATTGCACAGGATAGGGGCGCATACCAAGAACGCGTGTCGCTGCTTCACGAACAACCGCAAAAGCTTCTGGTAATAAATCGTCTACTGTCTCGCCTTTCGTAAGACGCTCTTTAAATTCAATTGTTTTCCCTTTTAATTGTTCGTCAGTTAACGATTGAATCGATGATTCAAACCCTTCTATTTGATCCACAGATTTCTGCATACGTTTAATTTGGCGCTGGTTTACATCAAACACCTTTTTTAAAATACCGATCATAGGAAATACGCTCCTCTTTTATTAAAATAAAACTTCCGATCGTGCTCTATATTTCTGCTCACTAATCAGTCGTTATAAAACGCAAATTTATTTTCTAGCATTTTCTCTCCTAATTAAAAAAACAAAAAAAGTATAAACCTAATGATAATTGTAACACTTGTTTTATAGCTATGACAACAACTGGCCAAACGCATAGCCTAAATTAGCTGAAATTTTGATTAATAGGCGTTTTATAGCGATTTCATCCTTTACTAAACTTCTTTGTTTCCTGTCCCATTCTGAGACAGCGGTATGTCTTCCCAAAAATAACAGAGTGAAAACTCAAAGACTTTCATATGTTTCATCGGTCTACACGTAAAACATTTTATAAACAATAAAAAAACGCAGCCTTTTACAGCTGCGTTCTTTACTTATTATTTTGTTTCAATTAATCCATATTTTCCATCTTTGCGGCCATAGACAACATTAGTTTCATTTGTATCCGCATTTGTGAAGACGAAGAAGTTATGACCTAACATATCCATTTGTAAAATGGCTTCTTCAACATCCATTGGTTTTAAATCAAATCGTTTTGTACGTACAAGCTCTAATTCATCCTCTTTCACTTCCTCCAACGTTGCCGCTGGCTCTGTAAGGATAAATGCAGTTTTCGGAGAGCCTTTTTCACGTAATTTACGATTTACTTTTGTTTTATGTTTACGAATTTGTCGCTCAACTTTATCAACCACTAAATCAATTGCAGCGTACATATCGCTATGAGTTTCTTCTGCACGAAGTAATAAATCTGTAAATGGGATTGTTACCTCGACACGTTGCTTGTCAGAGTATACTTTTAAATTAACTTTAACCTCTGGGAATGTATCAAAATAACGCTCTAATTTGCTAAGTTTTTTCTCTACATATTCCTTTAATGCTGGAGTTACTTCAATATTTTCACCACGAATGTTGAATTTCATAGATGAATTCCTCCTTTCAAGCCTATGTATACAATTTCGACAATGGCTTAAAAAATCCTGCTAACTTTTTTGAAAAAGTTAGGGAAATTGAAATTTTTTATCGTTTTTTGTTGAAAAGAAAAGATGCATCGTTTCTATTTACATTTTACCCTATTAACATCGTAAATAACGAATATAAGTATGGACAATTCGTTACAGAAAAGAAACAACTTTTTGACAACATTTTTATCATTTGAATGGAAAGACCGACCGAAAACACAACCATCTCTTTTTGGTGGGAGGGAGCATCCGCCCATGGCTAGTAGCGGGCAGGGACTTTTTTTAGCCCCGTGCCATGTAAGAACACAAGGAGACAATGGGCGGAAGTCTCTGTTTGTCTTTTATAACCGTAATTTATGTGCCGTGAAATCAAATTAAAGTTATAAATTGAAAGAACCATATACAACCATTTCTTTTTGGTGAGAACGAGCGTCTTTGCATAAGAGCGGACAGGACTTCCCCCCATGCCACGCAAAAAAAACAGAAGGGGACAAGTCTCCTTCTGTTCTTCATAGCCGCAATTTATATTTTGGAAGATCAAATTGAATATATATAAACCGTTGCCACAACCCCAGCTCTATGTTTCTCACAAAACCCTTCGTTCGAAATTATAATTTCACAACATTCGCTGCTTGTGGTCCACGCGCACCATCTACAATGTCAAATTCTACTTTTTGTCCCTCTTCTAACGACTTATACCCATCCTGTTGAATTGCAGAAAAATGAACAAAAACATCATCACCGTCTTCACGCTCGATAAACCCAAATCCTTTTTCTGCATTAAACCATTTTACTCTTCCTTGCATGTTCGTTCCATTCCCTTCACTCTAAAAATAAGGGTATTTACCCCATAATTTGACTATAACGAATGACAACATATCAAGTCAAAGAAGTCTTGTCGTCTTTTTATTGTATCTTTCGACATACATATATCACCCGCGGCAAAGAGTAAGGCTAGAAATTTTTTGAGCACCTGCATCATACAGGCACTTTGCAACTTGCCTAACCGTAATTCCTGTCGTATACACATCATCAATGAGTAAAAGATGCTGCCCAATAAACATTTCTTCTTTGTGAAAATAAAAGGGATTCGCTACTGAAAGCCTCTCTATACGTTTCTTTTTACTTTGCTTTTCCGTCTCTTTTCTACTTAAAGATGTTTGTAGAAAACTAAGTGGTAAACAAGATGCTAACAATTCCGCTTGATTAAAACCACGCTCGTATTCTCGCTCCTTACTAAGCGGAATCGGAATCATCGCATGACAGTCTGAAAAATACTTACGAAATGTAGCTACAAAGTGCGCATGAAAAATACGAACAAGCTCAGCATCCCCACGAAATTTAAACTGAGCTAATACTTCCTTCATCCAATCATTATAGACGTACACAGATCGATTTTTTATAGGTAGAAACTTTCTCTCTTCCTGCCATCTTACGCAATCCTTGCAAAGGTTACCTTCTCTATACTCCTCTGACAGAGACTCAAATGGTCTGCCGCAGTCATCACAAATTTCTCCTATAATATAGGAAAGTTTCCGTTCACATCGCTCACATATACACCGCCTGTCAGACTGAATAAAAAAAGAATACCAGCTAACGCTTTCTGAAATAAAATCATGACAAAGTAGACAATGCATTAATGTATCAACCCTTCTTGCTTTGCCTTTTTATTCATAAATTGAATATGTTTTTTTGCGCGTATCATTGCTTCTGTTTTTCCATAATGAAAATAAAGAATATCACCATCTGGCCTGCGATGACTTCTGCCGGCCCTGCCAGCAATTTGTACAAGTGCACTTTCCGAAAAAATGACTTCTTCCGCCCCTAACACAGCTACTTGTAAATTCTCTACCGTCACGCCGCGTTCCAAAATCGTCGTCGTTACTAATAATGGGATATTTCCTTTTCGGAACGAAGCTACCTTTTCTTTTCGCTTTGGATCCTCAGCATGAACACCTTCAATGCGATCATCTAATTTTTTTAATAATACACTTACTTCATCAATATAACGTACGTGAGGAACAAATAGAAAAACAGGAGATTGTTTAAGGAGATGATACTTTAGCCATTCAAAAACAACATGTGGGATTTCTTTTCGTTTTAGCGCCTTTTTCCAATTACCGCACCACCGGAACCTTGGGACTGGCAAAGGCTGACGATGATAACGCCCCGGAATGATTACACCTTTTTGTTTACCACTCCATAGCTTACGTTTCCATGTTTCTTCCGGGGTTGCAGTTAAATAAATTTGCGCAGCTCGCTCTTTACTCGCTTGCTCTACTGCATGATGAAGCATCTTGTCCATCGCATATGGAAAAGCATCAATTTCATCCACAATCATAACATCAAATGCTCTATAATAACGAAGCAACTGGTGCGTTGTAGAAACGATGAGTCTCGCTTCCTTTTCACGGTCCAAACTACCACCATATAACGCAGCAATCGGTACATCTGGAAAAACAGTTTGCAAACGGGGTGCGAGCTCTAACACCACATCAGTCCGCGGTGTTGCAATACAAACCCGCTCGCCTTTTCGTAAAGCTTCATCTATACCATAAAAAAGCATCTCTGTCTTACCAGCTCCGCATACTGCCCATATAAAAAAAGATTCTTTTCGGCGGACAGCTTCCGTTACGCCGCGCGCTGCTATTTCTTGTCCAGGTGATAGCTGTCCCTCCCACTGCAAAGGTTGTGACAAGGACTCGCTTTCTATATCACGAGTACCGCGAACAATTACTGTACATTCTCCCACTCGCCCCATCGTGATGCACTTTCGGCAATACGTGCACATTTGATTACACCTTTTACATAAAAACGAAGCAAATAACCGTTGCTCGCTATTTCCGCAGCGCTGACATACATAATGTGACGATTTCTTTATTACACCTCTTTCCAAAGAAATATCTCCTTGTCTTTCCAAACGCTCTAGTTCATCTTTCGAAAACGAAAGTTCTTCTCGTAGCATTTGTCTTCCTACTAGCATAGTAACGCCCCCTATATAAATCCATTTTGATTTTTCAGCATATAAGTCGCGGTTACGAAGAATAAAGTGAAACTTTAATCAGTGGGGGTTTTCTTCATCCCCCACTGATTATTAGTTAAACCAATCGGGCTTTTACGGGCAGTTATCTCCCACCTCTCTTCTTCGATTCTTTCTCAATCTTGAGGTGGGAGTCTTACTGTCCGTTAATGCGGGGTAAAAGGTGACCGCTACTTGTTTTCTCTTTTGGTTTTAAACATGGCATGGGACTAAAAAAGGCACTGACCGCTCCTATCCATAAGCGGATACTCTCTCCCACCTAAAAGGAATGGTTTTATGTCGGTCTTTCTATGCGTATTCATATTTATATAGCTTTACTATAAGCCTTTCTCTTTCTCTCGTAAAAACTCAAAAAAGCCGATAACCTACTTTTAAAATAGTAAGCTATCGACTTTATACACATGTTTTATTTAGTTAAAAATCTTATAATCTACCGTAACCTAAGAAATGAGCTGTGTTATAACTGCTATTTACACTACCGTACGTAACACCAGTTGATTCATCAGCAGCGTGAATCATTTGACCATCACCAATGTAAATACCAACGTGTGATACGCCTGCTCTGTAAGTACCTTGTAAGAAGATAAGGTCACCTGGTTGCGCTTCAGATGCGCTAATTTTTTGTACAGATCCCCATAAACTTCTTGTATCTTGTTGTCCTAAACCATATACATAAGAAACTAATCCACTACAGTCAAAACCGCCATTTGACGGTGAAGAACTACCCCAAACATATTTCATACCAACTAAGCTTTTTGCTTTTCCAATTACACCCGTATCTGGAACTGGTTTTGAAACTGGTTTTGAAACTGGTTTTGGAGCAGGTGCTGGCTTAACATCTTCTTTCTTAGCTTGTCCACCATTATTTGCAGGTGCCGGTTGCTGAGCTTGTTGCTGAGCTTGTTGCTGAGCTTGCTCTGCTTGTTTCTTCGCAGCAGCTTCTTGTGCTGCTTTTTCTTGCGCTTCTTTTTCAGCTAGTTGTTGTAAGTATAATGCTTGCTTTTCAAGCTCTTTTAATTGACCCTCTGTGCTTGTCATGCTGTTTACAACTGTATCCATTTTACCGCTTAAATCGTTCACTGCTTCTTGTTTTTTCGCTTTTTCAGCATCAAGTTCTTTCTTTGCAGTTTCGATTTTCACTTGCGCTTCTTTTAATTCTTTTTGTTTTTCTTTTACCGTTTCAACATCTTTTTTCACAGTTGCTTGATCTTGTTGTTGTGTTGTCATGATATCTTCATCAGATTCAAGAATTTTCGAAACAGAAGTTAAACGATCTACTAAATCTGCAATGTTTTTAGAGTTTACAACAACTTCTGTTACAACGTTTGTATTTGGTTGCTCTTGAAGCGCTACTAAACGCTTTCTTAATAACTCTTCACGTTTTGCAATTTTCGTTTGTAAATCTGCAATGTTTTGATTTTTCTTCTCGATTAATGCTTGCGTTTCTTCAACTTTTTTCGTTGTTTCATCAAGTTTTGCTGCATTTTCTTGAACAGACGTATCTAAATCTTGAACCGTTTTATTTAAGTCGTTCATTTGTTTTTGAAGCTCGTCACGTTCTTGTTGTTGTTTATGTAAAGTGTCATTTTGTGAGTTAATTTGTGTTTTTACATCCTCAATCTTTTCCGCAAATACATTTGGTGTTACCACTGAAAACATCATAAATCCTGCAGCCAACGCGCAAGATGCCATTTTTAGCTTTTTCATTTTGTTTTTACACCGCTTTCTTTTTTTCTTTTCCGTATATAATCTATTTAAATTTATACCATATTTCGGGAGATATTTTATCAATGTTACGATTTTGTAAAATAAATGTAACATTACGTTTGTAATTTCCTGACATTTTCCTTCTAATCCTGTATTTTCTTGTAGAATCTTAAGGGAATCGCGCTATTTTTTTGTACAATTGTCATACATTTGTTATAAAAAAAACACAAGGAACACTCCTTGTGCTTTTTTCTCTCTATTCATCGAACAATCTATTATTTCACCCATTTTTCAGCCCAATTTTGGACTTCGTTCATAACACTTTCTAATGCTTTTCCTTTGTCTGTTAATCCGTATTCGATTCTAACAGGTACTTCTGGGTACACATTACGAACGACTACACCTTCGCTCTCTAATTCTTTTAAACGCTCTGACAACATACGATCACTCATATTTGGGATAATATCCGCAATTTCTCTAAATCGCTTCGGCTCTTCTAACAAAGATTTAATAATTAAACCCGTCCACTTTTTACTAAGAAGTGTAAAAGCCGACTCAAACTTTGGACATAAACAAGAATTATGCTCCATATGTTTCACCTCTCCTTTATTATAAAATAGTTTCTTATAAAAAGTAAGTAATAAAACTTTCCTTATTTTTTATAAATATTTTGATTTTCCAACATATAAATTGCGACTATGAAGAACACAAGGAGACTCCCACTCATTTTCTCCTTCTGTTTTCACATGGAATAGGGCTAAAAAAGGCACTGTCCCTAAAAGCCCGATTGGCGAGGGCTAATAATCAGTGGGAGATGGAGCCCCCACTGATTAAAGTTTCACTTTATGTCGGTCTTTCAATCCGTATTTATATAAATTAAATTTTATCACTTCAAAATATTAACTTGTCAAATAGGCATACGTATATCCGTAAAAAACTCTCTACAAAAAGAGAGCTTTTACATTTTTATTATTTTGTATACCACCCTAGACCTAGTGATCCCTCTCCTAAGTGCGTTCCAATTACAGCACCAAAATAACTGATGCGGATTGTAACATGAGGGTACTTTTCCTCTAATTCTTGCTGCCACTCTTTCGCTTCTTCTTCACGATTTGCATGAATGATAACAGCTTCCATCGGCATACCTTTACTCGCATGTTCATCGAAAATTTCAACGATACGTTTTAGTGCCTTTTTGCGTGTGCGAATTTTTTCAAACGGGATAATAACTTTATCTCTAAAATATAAAACTGGCTTTACTTGCAATAAGCTACCGATAAATGCTTGCGCGCTATTTAAACGGCCACCGCGTTGCAAATGATGGAGATCATCAACAACAAAATAAGCATCTATCGTTTGCTTCATTTCATCAAACCTAGCTAAAATCTCTTCTGGCGCCTTTCCTTCGCTTACCATTCTTGCACCTTCACGCACATAAAACCCTTGTACTTCACAACTAATTTCAGAATCATACGTATATACGTGTATCCCTTCGACCATTTGCCCGGCTGTCGTTGCTGTTTGATATGTACCGCTAATTCCGCTTGAAAGATGGATACAAATCACCGCATCGTATTCTTTTGCCAGTTCTTCAAATAGTTCCAAAAATTTTCCAATTGCTGGTTGAGAAGTTTTTGGAAGTTCTTCATGTTCACGTACTTTTACATAAAAATCATCCGCTGTAATTTCTGCTTCTTCTTGATAAGAATTCGTTCCAAAAATCACATTTAATGGAATCATATGTATATTGAGTTCTTCACGAATATGCTTCGGTATATATGCTGTACTATCAGTAACAATAGCTGTTCTCATTTTCGTACCTGCCTTATAAAAAAGTTTTTATTTCCTAATTTTACACGAAAATAGGAAAAGGTGCATTAATGTATGAAAAATGCCGGGGTAAGATTATAATAAACACTTGGACAATTTACAACAAAAATATTAAATTTATAATAGAATTTGCTATTTTCCTACAAAAAATGTTTGAATCTGAAAACTCCCCCTTTTACAATAAAAAGTACTAGTAATCTTGAAAGGTAGGGGCGTATATCATTGTTATTACAATATTTAACAATCAAAGGCTACGGTGAGCACGAAATTGTCATTCAAAAGTCACGGTTTATTTGCTATATAAGTCGAGCGAAAACAGAAGAAGGAGCACAAGAATTTATTCAAAAGATAAAAAAGCAGCATTGGAACGCAACACACAACTGCTCAGCCTATTTAATTGGGGAGCAAGATCAAATTCAAAAGGCAAATGATGACGGTGAACCAAGCGGTACAGCTGGTGTACCTATGCTAGAAGTATTAAAAAAACGTGGATTGAAAGATACCGTTGTTGTTGTCACACGATATTTTGGCGGCATTAAACTTGGTGCCGGTGGTTTAATTCGTGCATATGGAAAATGTACAAGTGAAGGAATTAACTATGTAGGTGTTGTCGAACGAAAATTAATGCGAGTTATGAAGACAGAAATTGATTATACACTACTTGGAAAAATTGAAAATGAATTACGCCACTCAAAATATGCTATTAAAGAGATTCATTACCTAGAAAATGTGACATTTGACACTTATGTGGAAGAAGATCAAAAACAAACTTTCACAGAGTGGATGATTGAACTAACAAATGGGAAATGTACAATACAAGAAGATGACATGCTGTATTTAGAACAAGACATTGTGCAACAATAACATATATATATTAAAAGGAGTTTATGTATGGAAGAGCGTTATCATCATCTCCAGAAAAGAAAAGTGAAAAAAAAGCGCAGACGTAGATTTTTTATCTACCTCATTTTTATGTCCTTAATTGGTAGTGTAGGGCTTTACATGTTTAATTCTTACTCTTCACTCATGGAGATGTATAGTGGCTTTACTCGTGATAAATCAAAATTACGTGCGGAAGATGTAGAAATTACAAAAGAACCTTTCAGCGTCCTTATTATGGGAATTGAAGATTATGCAACGGATGGACAAAATGGACGAACAGATTCTCTTATGTTCGCAACAATTAATCCAAAAACAAAAAATGTTTCACTCATGAGTATCCCGCGTGACTCACGTGTTACGATTGCTGGAAAAAATAAAAAAGATAAAATTAACGCGGCGCATGCTTACGGCGGAGAAAAAATGGCATTAGAAACAGTTGAGAATTTTTTACGTGTGCCTGTTGACCACTACGTAAAAATTGATTTCAAAGGCTTTAAAGGAATTGTCGATGCCGTTGGTGGCATTACAGTCGATGTTCCATTTAATTTCGAGGAACGATCTGATATAGATTACTACAAGCTGATTCAATTTAAACAAGGACAGCAAGAATTAAATGGCGAAGAAGCACTCGCTTATGTCCGTATGCGAAAGCAAGATCCAAATGGAGATTATGGCCGCTCTGCCAGACAACGACAAGTACTTGCCGCAGTTGTCCATAAACTAAATTCCGCTTCCACAGTCTTTAAGATTAAAGATTTAGCGGAGGTTGTTGGAAAATATGTAAAAACTGATATACCTGTATCTGATGGACTTGCCTTATACAATAAACTATCTGGATTCGATCCTTCTAACATAAAAACGATTAAATTAGAAGGTGAAGATAAAAAACTAAATGATATCTATTACTTTATTCCAGATGAAATGAGCGTTCAAAATGTTCGTAATGAAATTTTGAAAAACTTAGGACAAGATAAAACAGACACGAATTCTACGACCAATACAAGTTCTAATTCTGATACGAATTCAACAAATTCATCTACTAAGAAAAAAGAACAGGAACCTCCGTCTACGAACGCTAACGCGGAATGGTTAATGCGAAATCATCAGTAGAGATTACTACTTAGAAGAAAAGAGCCGCTTCTTATATCAACAGATATGAGGAGCGGCTCTTTTTTCTACTTATTTTTTATTAAAATATTGTAAAATTGCTTCTACAATACGCTCTGAAGCAAGGCCATCACCATAAGGATTAGATGCTTGCGCCATTTTATCATGTGCTTCTTTATTAGATAATAATTCGTCTGCAAGTGTAAAGATTGTTTCTTCGTCTGTACCTGCTAATTTTAATGTACCTGCTTCAATACCTTCCGGACGTTCTGTCGTATCACGTAGAACAAGAACCGGTACGCCAAGAGAAGGTGCTTCCTCCTGCACACCACCAGAGTCTGTTAACATTAAGTATGAACGTGCTGCAACGTTATGGAAATCAATTACATCTAGTGGTTCAATTAAGTGAATACGATTATGATCTCCTAAAATATCGTTAGCTGTTTCACGAACAACAGGATTCATATGAACTGGATACACAACTTGTACATCTTCGTACTTTTCAACAAGGCGTTTAATTGCACGGAACATGTTGCGCATTGGTTCACCTAAATTTTCACGACGATGTGCTGTCATAAGTACAAGTCGGTCATTTCCAAGCTTCTCTAGTACTGGATGACTATATTCTTCTTTTACTGTTGTTTTTAGTGCATCAATCGCTGTATTTCCTGTTACGAAAATACGTGCTTCATTTTTATTTTCTTGTTGCAAGTTCGTTGCTGATTTTGCAGTAGGCGAGAAATGAAGATCTGCCATTACACCTGTTAATTGACGGTTCATTTCTTCCGGGTATGGAGAATATTTATCCCATGTACGAAGTCCAGCTTCAACATGGCCAATCGGAATTTGATTATAGAAAGCAGCAAGGCTCGCAATAAAAGTAGTTGTTGTATCACCATGTACAAGAACGATATGTGGCTTTGCTTCCTTCATTACTTTATCTAAGCCCTCTAAACCACGTGTTGTAATATCAATTAATGTTTGACGGTCTTTCATGATATTCAAATCAAAATCCGGCGTAATACCAAAGATATTCAATACTTGATCTAACATTTGGCGATGCTGTGCTGTCACTGCTACAATTGATTCAATTTTCTCAGGATGTTTTTGCAACTCTAACACAAGAGGTGCCATTTTAATCGCTTCTGGACGTGTTCCAAAAATCGTCATTACTTTTAAACGTTCAGTCATTTCAATGCCTCTTTTCTTTCACTAGTTACGATATATGAAAAACTAACATAAAACCTCCCCTTTTGAGTGGGAAAGAGCGTCCGGCTATGCATAGAAGCGGTCAGACCCTTTAGCTCCCATGCCATGTGAAAACAAACGGAGAAAACGAGTGAAAATCTCCTTTTATTTTCATAGCCGCAACTTATATGCCAGCTAATCAACATGGATTTATATAAATACAAATTGAAAAACTAACATAAAATCTTCTCTTTTAGGTGGAAGAGAGCGTCCGGCTAAAAGAGAAGCGGTCAGACCCTTTAGCCCCCATACCATGTGAAAACAAACGGAGAAAACGAGTGGAGATCGCCTTTTGTTTTCATAACCGCAACTTATATGCCAGCTAATCAACATGGATTTATATAGTATTGTTACACTCACCATTATATATTGAGAAGATAAAAGGACAAAAAAAGCGTTCTTAACAGACGGTAGAAACTTTCCTATTACGAATGCTCTTTCTGCCAACGGAATAGTAATCCATTCTATGTTTCTCAACATCTTTCCCAGTATAACAATTTCTCCCATCAAATAAAATAGGTTCACCCATAAGTTGCACATACCTTTCTAATGGATACGTTCGTATGCATTCCCAATCGGTTACAATAAACGCCGCGTCCACTTCTGTGATTGCCTCATCTAAATCAGTTGTATATTTTATTTCTTCTCCAAACAACTGCTGCACATGCAAAATAGCTTGCGGGTCGTATACAATTACATTTGCTCCCATCTCTAATAACTCTTTTATAATAAGAAGAGACGGTGCTTCCCTAATATCATCTGTATTCGGCTTAAAGGCTGCTCCTAACACCGCAACCTGCTTTCCCCTCATATCCATTACGCTTCTAGCTTTCCGAACAAGCAACATCTGGTGTTTGTTATTCACTTCAATTACTGCTTTTAACAATCTAAAATCATGCGCAACATTACCTGCAATTTGAACGAGAGCATTTGTATCTTTTGGGAAACATGAACCCCCATAACCGATACCTGCCTGTAAAAAATGGGGACCGATTCGCCGATCTATTCCCATGCCACCTGCTACTTCTAACACATCTGCGCCCACTTTCTCACATATATTAGAAATTTCATTTATGAAGCTAATTTTCGTAGCCAAAAAAGCATTTGAAGCATATTTAATCATCTCCGCACTGCGGATATCTGTAACAAACGTTTCAATTAACAGCTTACTGTATAGCCTCTCTACCTTCTGCGCGATTTCTTCTGTCTCCGCTCCTATGACGATGCGATCACCATGAAAAAAGTCATGTATACCAGAACCTTCACGTAAAAATTCCGGATTCGATACCATATGTATCATATGCCGCCCTTGTAGCTTCTCCTGAATCCATTCTTTCATTTGATCGTTCGTACCTACAGGAACCGTACTTTTTGTAACCACAATTATATCTGAATTGGCACACATACCAATTTCATAACAACTATTACGAATATATGTTAAATCTGCCGTTCCATCCGGTAAAGATGGTGTTCCTACTGCTACAAATATGAAATCTGAATGTTTAAATGCCTCTGTTTGACTTGATGTAAATGCTAATCGTTTTTCTTGGACTGCTGCATCTACTAATTGCCCCAGACCAGGTTCATAAATTGGCATTTCCCCTTGCTTCATTCTCGCTATTTTCCCTTGATTTATATCAAAACAAGTAACCGAATGACCTAATGTGGCTAATCCTACTCCAGTAATTAATCCTACATATCCAGTACCTATCACCGTAATTTTCATTAGATGTTCCGCCCAGAATACCTAAGATTATAGTTTAGATATTCTGGGCTTCCCCCTTTCATACTAAAACTGAATATATGTCGATGTCTTTAAGGCACTCTTTTTCCCATACTAAGACATGAAGTTGTTGCTTTTAAATATATAAAAATGAGATAGCATGCAAGCCCTCACTCCCTATTATATGAGACACCTGCCCTTTCCTTTTTTAAGATTTTGTAAAATAACGCCCTCCAATTGGACATTTTTCTTTACAAACCGCTTTATTA
Source organism: Bacillus cereus group sp. N21 (assembly GCF_016483395.1). NCBI lineage: Bacteria > Bacillati > Bacillota > Bacilli > Caryophanales > Bacillaceae > Bacillus > Bacillus cereus group sp. N21. The sequence continues at coordinate 179,621 of NZ_JAEHBX010000001.1, read as the reverse complement.
CTGGCTCATTTCATATTTCCATATTTTAACGCGAAACGTACGTATTTTAACGTGCAACACTTATAGTAAAGAGAATCGGTCACATCCTACCATCCCTACTAGGAACAGACTTATATGTAAATGTCATAAATCTGTACCACAATTTAAAAACTATGCAATACAAGTTAATGATAAGATATATTATAACCTTCTTGTGCGACATCGTATTTATTATAAACTTGTCATATATTTTATCTATTTCCAATTATAGTGAATAGAAAAAAAGATTGAATTCTAATCTTTTTGTGATACCATATGTTATGAGCCTGCAAACAATCATCATAATTTTCAGATAACTTGTTCAAAAATTACGTTAAAATATAAAAGGTGGGGTATTAATGGACTCACAAGTGATTTATGCTGTTTTGGCATCTTTCATTACCGTATTAGTTGTTACTCCTTTCGTTATCAAATTAGCATTTAAGATTGGAGCAACTGATAAGCCAAACGCACGTAAAGTACACCAAAAAATTATGCCTCGTCTAGGTGGACTGGCAATTTTCATTGGTGTAGCCGTTGGGTTCTTTGTTAGTGGATTATATGAACAAAGAATGATGTCGATTACTATAGGTGCTGTTATCATTATCATCATCGGTATTTTAGATGATATGTACGAATTATCAGCAAAGGTAAAGTTCGGTGGACAACTGTTAGTTGCCGTACTTATTGTAAAAAGTGGATTATTAGTACAGGTGTTGTATATTCCAATCTTAGGAGATACTGAACTTGGTATCCTTGCATATCCAATTACAGTATTTTGGATTGTAGGTATTACAAATGCCATTAACTTAATTGATGGATTAGATGGATTATCCGCTGGGATTTCATCTATCGTCCTTGCAACATTAGCATATATGGCCTTTACTAGCCCTATGGGTACTGGTGCTGTTATTATTCTGCCACTAGCACTCATTGCGCTTGCAAGTACACTTGGATTTTTATTCTATAACTTCCATCCAGCAAAAATTTTCATGGGAGACACAGGTGCATTATTTTTAGGATATTGTATTTCTGTTATATCGTTACTGGGATTATACAAAAGTGTAACGTTATTCAGTTTCCTTGTTCCTATTATCATTTTAGGTGTACCTATCTTCGATACAACATTTGCAATCATCAGACGAATTGTGAATAAAAAACCAATTTCTGCACCAGATAAATCGCATTTACATCATCGTCTATTGGCAATGGGCTTTTCTCATCGTACGACGGTACTTATCATTTACGCATTTGGTATTTTCTTTAGCGTAAATGCAATTATTTTCACTAGCGCAACATTGTGGTTATCCATTATCCTTCTGTTCGCTTTAATCTTCTTTACTGAAATCGTAGCAGAAGTAATTGGTCTTGTGCACGAACGTTACAAACCAATTATTTCCTTCTATAAAAAAGTAAAAAAACGCGAATAATAACTGTAGTATAGCCTTTATTAGTGTAAAATATTCAAATAGCACTCTTTCTTCTTAAGAAAGAGTGCTATTTTTTATTTCCAAAATATAGTTTGTTTGAGAGTTCTTCCATTGGAGAAAGATATACATGTAAAGAGGATAATGAGACTACAATCTTAGCTCCTTCTCCATGACTGTTAGACTGAGGGTGAGTATTTTGATGAAGCAAATGTTTCAATGTATTATTATATTTTTAAGTATTACTACATGTTCGGTATCTTATACTGAAGCAGCCGCTAACTCCCCACTTACACATCAATCTACGATTCAGAACGCGGCCCTTCCGCCTAAAATTGCATACTTAACATTTGATGATGGGCCAAACAAATACACATCACAAATTTTAAACATCTTAAAGCAAAAGCAGGGAAAGGCAACCTTCTTTGTAATTGGTGGCAAGGCTTCACATTATCCACAAACAATGAAACGTTTCATACAAGAAGGTCATTATATCGGTCTTCATAGCATGTCTCATGACGTAAAGCGTTTATATACTGGTGATCCATCCGTTTTAATTACCGAAATGGAGCAGGCCCGCTCTATTGTCCGCCATATAGCAAATTTAGATACACACCTTGTTCGCGTTCCATATGGTAGTATGCCTTATTTAAAAAAGAATTATCGTGATGCACTTGTTTCCGCTCAGTACAAAATGTGGGATTGGACAATCGATACATATGACTGGAAAAGTTATCATAATCCTTCTGCTATATTAGAGCGTGTTATGAACCAAAGCGACGAACAAGTTGAAGTTATTTTAATGCATGATTCTAGCGTTACAGTGAAAATTCTTCCAAAGGTAATTGACTACCTTAAGGCGAAAGGATACACCCTTCTTCCCTATAATCCTTCCTCTCATTCAGAAGTAAATTTCTGGAAGGACGCAAGATTGTAACAGCTTTAGTATATACTAGAGCTGTTTATTCTTTTTCTCTTCCCACACTTCCCATTTTTGTGTAAAATTTTAAATAGTGACGAAGTTTCGAGGTGAAGAAAAATGAAACGAATGGACCTCATTTATAATGCAATGCAAAAAGGGAATTACTCAGAAGGTGTAACAGCATCTGAACTCGCTACACTTCTACAGCTAGACCGTGCAAATGTAAGCAGCGATTTAAATAAACTTGTGAAAGATGGTCGTTTATCCAAAACGGGAACACGCCCTGTCCGTTTCTATTTAGGAGCCAACTCCCACGTGGAAACGCATTCACAAAATAATACTTCACTCGATGCCTTTGCAAGAAAAAACACAAGCCTCAAAATTGCGATTGAAAAAGCAAAGGCTGCTGTACTCTATCCTCCAAATGGTATGCATACATTACTACTTGGAGAAACGGGTGTCGGGAAATCTATGTTTGCCTCTTTAATGCACGAGTATGCAATTGAAGTAAATCAGCTCCCAAAAGATGCATCGTTTATCGTTTTTAACTGTGCGGATTACGCAAATAATCCACAGCTCCTGCTTGGACAACTTTTCGGGATAAAAAAGGGGGCTTACACTGGTGCAAGTGACCAAAAAGGGTTAATCGAAAAAGCCCACGAAGGAATTCTCTTCCTCGATGAGGTGCACCGCCTCCCGCCAGAAGGTCAAGAAATGTTATTCACATTTATTGACCGCGGTGTGTATCGTCGCCTTGGAGAAACAGAGAACGAGCGCCGAGCACGCGTATTAATTATTACTGCAACAACAGAAGAACCAAACTCTTTTTTACTCAAAACCTTTACAAGACGGATTCCGATGACCGTAACGCTTCCACCACTTCGTGAGCGAACGCATCAGGAACGCTTCGCCCTCTTGCAGCTCTTTTTTACAAATGAAGCAATTCGTCTGCGAAAAAAAATTCATGTCAGTCCGAACGCAATGCGTGCTTTCGTCTTTTATCAATGTCCAAACAATATCGGACAATTAAAAACCGATGTACAAATTGCCTGTGCGAAAGCCTATTCTGATTTCGTAACAAAGAAAAGAGATCATGTCCGCGTTTCAAGTGCTGACTTGCCATGGTACATGAAGGAAGGCTTGTTTATTGAAAGAAAAAGCCGTCATCTGTATCAAGTGCCAAACGAAACATTTGTATTTACGAGTGACGAAGGATGGAGCAAACATAAAACAGAAGATTCACGTTCTTCCATTTATGATTACATTGATCATAAATATGAAGAATTACAAGCACGCGGTATTGAAGAAGAAGAATTAGAATTACTAATAGACAATGATCTCCAAAGCTTTTTCGTTCAGTATTTTAATCAAATGTCACAAAAGACAAGTCATGAGAATGTCTTTAAAATTGTCGACCGCAATATTGTTTCTGTATGCGAAAAAATCGCTGAACTAGCCGAAAAACATTTAGCTAAGACATTTGATGAAAAAGTCTTTCTTGCTTTAAATTTACATGTACAGACAACTTTACAACGACTGCAGGGCGGGAAACAAATTCATCATCCGCAGCTGAATCAAATTCGTACGAAATATAAAGAAGCTTTCTCAGTTGCCATGCAATGTATTCAACTATTAGAAGAAGAATTACAAGTAACGATGCCAATTGATGAAGCTGGATTCTTAACGATGTTTTTCGTTGTTGATCCCATTCCTGCTTCCCAAACAGAAGTAAAAGTATTAATTTTAGCCCACGGCAATGGTATCGCAACAGAAATGGCAAATGTCGCGAATGAACTCCTCGGTATTGATGAAGTAACAGGAATTGATATGCCGCTTCATGAATCACCGAAAGATTTCTTAGAACGAATAAAAGTGTACATGAAAGCACTGGGACATATAAATGGTCTTCTCTTACTTGTCGATATGGGTTCACTCGCCTATATCGGGGATATACTAGAGACAGAATTTCATATCCCTGTACGCGTTCTTTCGATGACAAGTACGCCGCACGCATTAGAAGCAGCAAGAAAAGCTCAGCTCGGGTACTCATTAGATGCATTATACGAAACCGTGAAAAACTTAACACCGTTTTACCTTAATGTACAAGAAGAAAAGAAAAAGCCACTCGCTCCAATGAAATCAGTCATTTTAACAGCTTGTTTAACAGGAGAAGGAAGCGCACTGGCCATTCAAAAAATGCTTGAAAACTATTTACGATTCGATAAAGATTTAATAGAAATTATTCCGATTAGTATCGTTCATGAAAAAGATTTAACAAAAATGATCGAAAATATAAAGAAAGAACGCAATATGATTTGTATTGTGACAAACTTTGATGTACAAGTACCATGTTTAACTTATCATTTCCAAGATATTGTAAACTACAAAGCCATTCAACCGATTCAAGAATTAATTACCTATGAAGAAACATATGCAAAAATGGCTGATATTCTCGGGCAACAAATGCAGCGCGATGATGGGGCACTGATGATTAAAACAATACGGTACGCGCTCAATACAATTCAAGAGCTCATCTCCTTACAGTTAAACCCCGATAGTTTAATGGGAGTTATTTTGCATATGAGCTGTATGATTGACCGGCTACAAAAGGGAGAAAAGCTCCTCCCTTATCCTGACAAAGAAGCACGTAGACAAGATGAATATTGGATGTATATGAAAGTAAAAAAAGCATTGCAACCAATTGAAAATACATTTGAAATACAAATTCCAGATGATGAAGTTTTTTATGTAATGGACTTCTTCATAAAGAATCAACCAGAAAAAAAAGAGTAACGTAAACATGCCCGTGAACTTCAAAATTCATGGGCATGTTTATTTACCGGCTCATGGACCTGATATATTCTTTTACCTTCCCACGAATTTCTCCGCTTGCATGTGCTTTTGTATGAACATTTACATATGCATTCGCTTCATCAATTGCCTGCACAAGATTTTCAAACGCCTTCCCTTGCAAAGGTCCCTCTAAATCTTCAGTGGACACCACACCCGTTATCGTTCCTTCATTTACGCTAATTCCATGCTTCACAGGTCCATATAAAAACACAACTACTGGCCCGGTCTGATTCCCTTTCCCTAAATGAATTTGACAAGATGTTACCTTCTCAATATTTTTCAATATCACCCTATAATGTAGTTTCGTAAAGTCGCTATTAAAAATAAGCTCCGCGACCCCATAGGCTTTCGATTTTACAGGAGGTAATTCATTACCGCCTTTCAGCTTAGCAACAAAATGTTTTGTCATACTAGCAACATTCTCCTTATATAAATTTCAATTTGAATAGCTGGTATCTCTTTAACTAATTTATTGCCGGGACACGATTAATTATGACTCTTTCAGAAATGCTTTTTCATGATGGTTATTCTACTCAAGAAATATTTACAAAAATATTACATAACAATCATTCCTGACAGCACACTGATTACTATATAATGCACGTAGATTTAAAATTTCTTTAGGAGGTTCTTCTTGAAAACAATAATAGAAATCTTTCTCGTATCACTCAAGTTAGGCCTTACTTCTTTTGGAGGACCCGTGGCTCATCTTGGGTACTTTCATCACGAATATGTACAAAAACGAAAATGGATGGATGAGCGGGGCTATGGGGATTTAGTGGCACTCTGTCAATTCCTACCCGGTCCTGCAAGCAGCCAAGTTGGAATTGGCATCGGTTTATCACGAGGCGGGCTCCTTGGAGCTGTAGTCGCTTGGATTGGCTTTACACTCCCGTCAGTTCTCGTTCTTGTTTTTTTCGCTTCACTACTCCAGCAATTTCATGTGGTGGGAGCTGGCTGGATTCATGGATTAAAACTTGTAGCAGTAGCGATTGTCGCACATGCAATATGGGGAATGGCACAGAAATTAACACCGGACCGTAACCGAGCAACAATTGCAATTATTACTGCTGCAATTGCGTTATTATTTCCAAGCGCTTGGACACAAGTTACGCTTATTCTACTTGCTGGTCTTCTCGGTTGGGTCTTATATCGTAAGCATGAAATCCCATCTGCTAGCAAAACACATATTCCTGTTTCACGTATAACAGCTGTCCTTTGTCTCTTACTATTCTTTAGTTTATTATTCTTGTTACCACTATTACGACCATTTTCGCACTGGATTACCATGTTTGATAGTTTCTATCGCTCTGGCTCACTCGTGTTTGGCGGAGGACATGTCGTTCTTCCCCTTCTTGAAAATGAATTTGTATTAAATGGCATGATGACAAAAGAACAGTTTCTAGCAGGATACGGCTTAACACAAGCAGTTCCAGGTCCTCTTTTTACATTTGCATCTTACATAGGAACGGTACTAGACGGGGCACTAGGAGCTACTATTGCGACAATCGCTATCTTTCTCCCGGCATTCTTACTTGTCATTGGTGTATTACCATTTTGGGATCAAGTGAGACGCTTGTCTTATGTACAAGGGGCACTCCTTGGCATTAATGCCGCCGTCGTCGGTATTTTACTAGCTGCTTTTTATGACCCTATTTGGACAAGCACAATCATGAGTAAAACTGATTTTGTTATCGCTTCTCTCTTATTTTGTCTATTAGCATTTTGGAAAGCACCTCCATGGATCGTTGTTGTTCTTGGTGCTTTAAGCGGTTATATTCTTTCTATTATCTAGCCATACAAAAAGACGGTCTTACTAAACCGTCTTTTCTACTATAGATTTTCAAACGTCTAAATCGCGGCCATGGAAATCAAAAAGTGACCTGTACTCATTTTCTCTCTTTGTTTTCACTTGGCATGGGACTAAAAAAGGATCTGACCGCTTCTATGCATGGCCGGATCCTCTCTCCCATCCAAAAAGAAAGGTTTTATGTCGTCATATATATTAAAATCTCACTAGTTCTATCCCTTCTGGTAAAACACTTTCCATTAAAATTCGTAGCTCCTTCACACGATCCATTACATAAGAAGAACGCTTCACAAGCTCTGGGTCAATGTAAGCAGGGTGCACCATAACCTCTACTGTTTTTCCATCCTGTACACGCTCTGCTAATTTGACAAAGTAATCTTCCTGCACGCCATCGCTATAGAAGTCACTATAAAACACATCAGAAAATGGACGCACCGCCCTCTCTTCTGCGCAGCGGCGGATTGGCACATTATATTTATCTGCTAATCGTTCAAGAACATCGTGCAAAATCGGTAAACCATGTGCATGATGATGACTATCTAAATGTGTTGGCTTTAATCCGTAAGATAGAAACTTTTCAATTTGAGCCGTCCACTCTCTTTCAACTTCTTCAGGGTTTATGTTTCCTTCTCTTACTACACTTTGCTTATGAAACAATCCATCTTCACCTACAAGAGACGGAACATCTGTAAGAAGAGGTTTTCCCGCAGTTAAGACGAGATGCACCCCTACTGCTAATGTCTTATATTCTTTTCCTAAGCGTACTGCATGCTCCGTCCCTGGCATGTTCATCATCATCGTCGTAGAATTCACAATCCCGTTTACATGTCCTTCAATAATGCCGTAATTTGTACCTTCTGTAAGACCAAAATCATCTGCATTTACAATTAATCGAATCATAGATTTTTTCCCTCCTGCAAAATGAAAAAAAGCAGGCTGAATCAGCGCCGCTTTTTACTTTTCTACTTTTTTGAAGAACTGCGGAAGATATTCTTTATGTGCTTCCAACATTTCATCTAAAATTTGTTTTGCTACTTTATCTGATGGTACAAGTGGATTAATTGTCATAGCAAGCAGCGCTTTATGATAATCCCCTGTAACAGCAGCTTCAATTGACGTGCGCTCAAATGATTTAATTTGCTGAACTAAACCGCGAACAGGAACCGGTAAATCACCTACTGCAATCGGCTTTGGACCATCCTTCGTAATGATACAGTTTACTTCAACAGCAGAATCATGTGGCAAGCTTGCAATTGCACCATTGTTTCTTGTATTAACAGGTTGGATATCACCTTTATTATTATAAATAGACGTAATTAAACTACATGCTGCATCACTGTAGTACGCTCCTCCGCGCTTTTCTAATTGTGGTGGCTTACTATCTAAATTCAGGTCTTTATATAACTCGAATAAGTCATCTTCTAATTTTTTCACCACTTCTGCACGTGTCCCTTTTTCAATAGAAGCTTGTTTTTCTTCTTCTAGCATTTCACGTGTTTTATAGTAGTAGCGATGGTATGGACATGGAATTGCACGAAGTCCGCGAATGAAATCTGGCTCCCAATCAAGTGCAGCGATGTTTTCCATCGTAATTTGCTTTTCCGGATCTGTTACAAGTTCTAACACGCGATCCATCACACTTACTCCATCTAAATACACATTTAATCCATAAACCATGTGATTTAAACCAGCAAAGTCAACATGCACACGGCTTGCATCTACTTCAAGTAATCTTGCAAGTCCCATACGAATACCAATTGGAACATTACATAAGCCAACTACCTTTTGAATACTTGTATAACGCAGTACAGCCTCTGTTACCATACCAGCTGGATTTGCAAAGTTAATGAGCCAAGCATTTGGACAAAGCTCCTCCATATCCTTACAAATATCCAAAATAACAGGAATCGTTCTCAATGCTTTGAATAAACCACCCGGACCATTCGTTTCCTGACCGATTACGTCATATTTTAATGGAATGGCTTCATCTTTCGCGCGCGCTTCTAATAAACCAACGCGAAGCTGTGTTGTTACAAAATCAGCATCTTTTAATGCCGCGCGGCGATCCAGTGTTAAGTGAATATCAATTGGTAAACCTGCTTTTTTCACCATACGTTTCGCTAAGTTACCAACGATTTCTAACTTCTCTTTTCCCGCTTCAATATCTACTAACCAAATTTCACGAACAGGAAGCTCATCATAACGCTTAATAAACCCTTCAATTAACTCCGGTGTATAACTAGAGCCACCACCGATTGTAACAATTTTAATTCCGCTCATATCTTACTCCCCTTTCGCATCAAGCTTTTTATAAAGGTCGATAAATTCCGCTGCTAATTCTTTCACAGTCATTGAATTCATTAAATGATCTTGTGCATGAATTAAAAGAACACTAATCTCTGTTTTTTCTCCTCTTGCTTCTGATTGTATGAGTTCTGTTTGGAAATGATGTGCTTCATTAATCGCTTCTTTCGCTTTTGCCATCGCTTCATCTGCTTCCCCTAATTTCCCCTGTTTTGCATATTGCAGTGCTTCCATCGCATAGCTTCTTGCGTTACCGCTGTGTAAAATTAATTGGAATGGGATTTGTTCTGCTGTAGTCATCATAAATACCGCCCTCTCTATATAGTTCAACCGATTAAAATACCCCTTCAGTTTGAACGTGTCTATGAAAATATTATTTTCTTAAATTGGTTTTGGTGTTCTTCTAGATGTGTGCCATCTTTCTGAACAAGATATAAAGTTATTGTTCTCACGAGCTCGTTTCACCCGTGAGAACAATCACGTATTACATAGGTACAGATTGATTATTTCCTTGTGCCGCTGCTTTTTCAGTTTTAACAATAGAACGGTCACATAATACAACGAATGGATAATAAATAACCATCGCAATTACAAAGTTGAATAACTGTAGAATTGCACCGGAAATGTGTCCGCCTGTTACAAGGTAACCACTAATGATTGGTGGTGTTGCCCATGGAATCATCGCAACTGTTTTTGGAACAAATCCAAGAGATATAGCCATGTAAGAAGTAATTACTAATACAACTGGTGTCACAATAAACGGAACGAATAAAATTGGGTTTAAAATAATTGGTGTACCAAAGATTACTGGTTCGTTAATGTTAAATGCACCAGGTCCAATTGATAATCGGGATACCCCGCGCAATTGCGCACTTCTTGCCACAATTAATACAACCACTAAGAATGCTAATGTTGCACCAGAACCACCAAGATATACGAAAGTATCAAAGAATGGTTTTGTAATAATGTTTGGCACATCAAATGAAGACACGCCATCTTGGAACATCTTGATGTTTTTTTCTAATGCCGGTAAGTATAATGGCTCGATAATCCCACCAACAATGTTTGGACCATGTAAACCAAAGAACCAAAGAACGTGAACAAGAATTACAATTACAATCGCACTTGGTAATGTACCTGCTAAACCTTGTAATGGTAATTGAATTGTATTAAAGATAAATTCATGAACACTTGTACCTGCTAATTTCACTGCTAATTGAATACCCGCAACTACTGTTAAAATAACAAACGCTGGAACTAATGCTGCAAATGATCTTAAAACTGCTGGTGGTACTCCGTCTGGCATTTTGAAAGTAATTTCTCTTTGTACAAAGAAGCGGAATGCTTCAGTAACAAGAAGCGCTACAATGATTGCTACGAATAAGCCTTGTGACCCTGTCCAAGCTAAGTTCAATCCGCCCTCTTTCGGTGTTGTTGGTGTAAGAATAATTAACGCACCAAATGAAATAATACCCGCTGACAATCCATCAACACCGTAAGATTTTGCTAAGTTATAACTTGTTGTAAACGCTATAATTAGTGCTAAAATTGCGAAAGACCCTGTCCACATTCCACCGCCGACGTCTTTCCAAACTTCTCCGAATGTACCTTTCATAAAGTTTTGGAAAGCCTCGGATGGAAAACCATTAATAAGTGATGCAAATGCACCAACTAAGATAAGTGGCATAACCGCGATAAACCCATCACGGATCGCAGCTAAATGACGTTGTGACCCGATTTTACCAGCGACTGGAACAATATATTTTTCCATAAATGCGATAAACTTTTGCATTTTCTTTCCCTCCCTAATTATTTTTTAAGTGTTAAAGCGTGATCTAAAACTGCTTCTCCATTCATCATGCCGTAGTGCATTGGATTAATAACATCGATACCAACGTTCTTCTCATCAGCAAGCGCTTTCATCGAAGACAGCATATAACGAACTTGTGGTCCTAGTAATAATACATCTGCTTCATCAATGTTATTTTTCACTGCATCCCCAGATACAGCCCAAATCTTTCCTTCTAACCCGCGAGCCTTTGCAGCTGCTTCCATTTTTGTAACTAGTAAACTTGTAGACATTCCTGCTGAACAACAAAGTAAAATATTCATTAATTAGTCCCCCTATGCATGTAAACTATTTTTGTTTATTTGTTTTTCTTTACGCCTTTTATTAATGCAACTTCCGTGCCAATTTTTTAAACCGCCTAAAATTAACGTTTTTCTCTGTGTTTTCATTGTGTGTTATCGCTTTCAAAAAGTGTGTTACCCAAAATATTGATAGTGTGTTATAAAACAACACGCTTGTAACACATATCTGTATGAAAATAGATTAGTGTTTAGTTGTCTAGTTGTGCTTAAAACATAAAATAAAATATTTTTATAAAAAACATTCATTTTCTTTGTAATAAGAAAAAATTTATAGGAATTATATTTTTCAATATACAAAAGGATAAATTAAGAGGAAAGAACTCATATATGTCAACTATGAAAAACGAGGACTTTCAGTCATAACAGTACCATCAGTGGATTCACTGATGGTACTGTTATGATTCATACAAGACTAAATGTGATTAAACCGACTCTCGATTTATCATTGAACTCCACCAAAACAATATGATTTTCACTAAATGGCCTACTTCATTTCGATTCCTTTATTTCAGGCTATTATTCAATCCCTCAATTTTCTTTTTCCAATACATTGTCATCGCAAACCATATAATGAAGTAAATAACGATGAAGCTACCTGTGCAAATGAGAAGCGGAACGAGATGATTTGGAACCCAACCAACCCAAATTGCAGTCGGTAAAAATGTGCCTAATAAAATGATGAAGTGAATGATTGTTTGCTTTAAAATGCCCCATTCTTCTTTCTCAAATACAAAGGAAGCAAACGAGAAAATCAGCCCTACAATATTTGATGCTACAAGGTGAGTAAGCAGTGTTTTTGTCTCTAATACATCCATTCCATTTACATAACCAATTCCTAAAAACAATAAGCTATAAAGCATCGCCATCGCCATTCCTGCGATAACCTTGGCACCTATCCTATCAAACAAAGTAACCATATTCCTAACCTCCTCCCATATTCAAAGCTTCTTTAATAAGCGGTACATATTTTCTTGAAACGTATTCTTTCATTCCATTTGAAAAGTGTGCACACATACTGCCGCTAAATGACATTTCAAAGTTTATTACATGTTGCAAGTTAGCGAGTGTAGACTTTGAAAATCGTACAAAGCGATCACCCTGTAATTTTGTTTCTAACTCATACAAACGAGATTTCACTTCAAGACTTCCTTTCATCGTTTGAGCCATTACCTTTCGACCCTCTGTATAAAACCAATAAATATCTTTTGGCTCTAACAAATAATATTGTTGCTTCAATACTCCAACAATTTGCTTCACATTCCCCCCTTCTATCCTTTTTAAAAGTTGCTGAACTTCATCTGTCACTTCTTTTGCTTTAACAATAATCTCTATCTCATCTTGTGATGGATTTAATTCAAGGTGAATTTTCACTGCCTTCCACCTCCCTTACGCCCTTATTGTTACATATATTTCAAAAAAAGAAATAGATTGGTACATAAGTGGTATTCTTTACGTCATAACTGACTCTTTTTCAAACATAAAAAAACCTTGCATACGCAAGGCCTCATTCTTTCGCTAACATTTTCTTATATAACTCTACAAATTCACTCGCTAATTCCTTCACCATAATCGCATTCATTAAATGATCTTGCGCATGAACCATGAGCAGTGTAATCTCTGTCTTTTCCCCCCCAGCTTCCCTCTGTATTAAATCCGTTTGTAAACGATGTGCCTCTTGTAGTTCTTGTAAGGCCTCCTGCAATTTCGCCTCCGCTTCTTGAAATTCTCCGCGCTTTGCATAATCAATGGCTTCCATCGCACAACTTCTCGCATTTCCCCCATGTAAAATTAAATGAAAGGCTTGCGTCTCTAATATATCCATCTTAATTGCCTACTCCCCTTTTTCTTCGGCTACTTTTTGTTTATCCCACATTTTCAAGAACGGTAAATAAATCAAAAATGCAAGTATAAAGTTAACAATTTGCAAGACAACTCCTGAAATTTTCCCACCCGATCCTAAATATCCACTAAAAAGAATTGGTGTAGTCCACGGTACTGCCGCACCGCTTGGCCGAGCAACAAGCCCCCATTCCATTGCAAAATAAGAAACAAATGTCATAACGACAGGAACAAGTATAAATGGAATGAGCAAAAGTGGATTCAGTACAATTGGCATTCCAAACGTGACCATTTCATTAATATTAAAAATGCCTGGTGCGATTGATAGCCGACCCAAACTTTTTAATTGCTGACTCCGTGCAAATAATAACATCGCTACAACAAGTGCAAGCGTTGCACCAGATCCACCTGTGTAGATCCACAAATCAAAGAATTGTGCTGTTATCGTGTTTGGGACATCTTGCCCCGCCTGAAAAGCAATACGATTTTGATCCATTAATGATAACCAAACCGGGCTCATAACACCGCCTACAATTGCGGCCCCGTGAATCCCACATGCCCAAAGCACATGAACAACAATAACCGCTGCCACCGCGCCAAAAAGACTTGCTCCAAGTACACTAAGCGGAGCTTGCAGAAGCTGCCCTACAATATTATGAATACTACCAAAAGTGGTTTGCTCCAAAATTAAGCGCAGAATCCAAACAACCGTCACAACGATAAAACCTGGAATGAGTGCAGTAAATGAACGTGTCACAGCTGGTGGAACCGTTTCCGGCATTTTAATAATCATCTTCTTCTGGATAATAAACCTGTAAATTTCGGTAGATATAAGTGCTATAATCATCGCCACGAATAGCCCTTGACTCCCCATCAATGCAGCAGGTATAACCCCATCTACTACTACACTTTCCTTCGTACTAGGTATAATATGTGTCACTTGAAATGGAGTTGCTAGTAAAAAGGATACAAGTGACAATGCTCCTGCTGCTAATGCATCTACTTTATATTGTTCTCCCAGTCTGTAAGCGATTCCAAAAGTAGCTATTAAAGACATTATATTAAATGTTGCGCTAACTGGATACCCTAACGCCTTCTGCCAATTCCCTCCAAATAAACTTTCCATAAAATCGTTATATCCAGGTATTGGTAAAGCGCTGATAATAAGAAAAAATGAACCGATAATTAAGAAAGGCATCGTTAAAATAATCCCATCACGAATTGCTTGTAAATGCCGCTGCTGCGCAATTCTCCCTGCTACTGGCATAACATATTTCTCTAAAAACCGGACCATCTACTCCACTCTCCTTATGCTCTCATTGACAATGCTGCCTCTAATACGGCTTCTCCGTTACAAAGCCCATAATGTACAGAGTGAATAATATCAACAGGTATCCCTTTTTCTTCACACATTTCCTTCATCTTCGGTAATAAATAACGCACTTGAGGTCCAAGCAAGAGCACATCCGCTTCATCAATATGATTCCGTATTTCCGAACCCGATACAGCCCAAATTTTTACTTCTAACCCTTTTGCCCGTGCCGCTTTCTCCATTTTCGTTACAAGCAAACTAGTAGACATTCCTGCTGCACAGCAAAGTAAAATGTTCATTAAACTCCCTCCTTACTTTTAATCAGCTGGAATCCTATCCACATTTCTCTTCATATCCACTACTAGGTTACCAATGTATATGTCTATATTGGTTTCCATATGACGAGCATAAAAACAAAAATTTCCCCGTTTTCACTCTATTCCATCTATCTGTATTTTCCTAGTAAACTGCCTCATAAATCTCTATAATGATTCAGTATGATTTTTCACATTAAATAGGAGGAGATATATGATGAAGGCTTATCGCTTTCCAATTATTTTATTATCTTCCATCCTAATTGGTGGTTTCATTGGTTATTTCATGGGTACCGATGCAGTTGCTTTAAAACCGCTTGGTGACATTTTCTTAAACTTAATGTTTACGATTGTTGTACCTCTTGTGTTCTTTAGCATTGCTTCCTCTATTGCCAATATGGATGGATTAAAACGTTTCGGAAAAATCATGTCTAGCATGGTAGGAACTTTCTTATTTACAAGTATTATCGCTGCAATTTTTATGATTATTGTTGTGAAAGTATTCCCGCCCGCACAAGGTGTTGTACTAGAGTTAACACAACCTGATAAGGCTGAAAGAAGCATTAGCGTTGCTGATCAAATTGTTGGCATCCTTACAGTATCAGATTTCTCAAAGTTACTTTCTCGTGAAAATATGCTAGCTCTTATTTTCTTCTCTATTTTAATGGGAATCGCAACTTCAGCAGTTGGCGAAAAAGGAAAACCATTCGCTACCTTCTTACAATCTGGTGCAGAAATTTCAATGAAAGTTGTTTCTTTCATTATGTACTATGCTCCAATTGGACTAGCTGCTTACTTTGCAGCCTTAGTTGGGGAATTTGGGCCACAGCTTCTTGGAACATATTTCCGAGCAGCAATGGTATACTATCCAGCTTCTCTTGTATACTTCTTTGTCTTCTTTACCTTCTACGCATACCTTGCAGGACGCAAACAAGGTGTACAAATCTTTTGGAAAAACATGGTCTCTCCTACAGTTACATCACTTGCAACTTGTAGTAGTGCCGCGAGTATTCCAGCAAACTTAGAAGCAACGAAAAAAATGGGTATCTCTTCTGACGTTCGTGAAACAGTTGTCCTTCTTGGTTCTACACTTCATAAAGACGGATCTGTTTTAGGTGGCGTAATTAAAATTGCTTTCTTATTCGGGATTTTCAATATGGAATTCTCAAGTCCAAAAACATTGGCAATCGCACTTGTTGTTTCCCTATTAGTTGGAACAGTAATGGGTGCAATTCCTGGTGGCGGTATGATTGGTGAAATGTTAATTGTTTCTCTATATGGCTTCCCACCAGAAGCTTTGCCAATTATCGCAGCTATTAGTACAATCATTGACCCACCAGCAACGATGTTAAACGTAACAGGAGATAACGCTTGTACCGTAATGACAGCTCGTCTTGTTGAAGGTAAAAACTGGATTAAGAATAAAGTAATGTAATAGGTTCTTATCATTCTTTTAAAATAAAGAAAGGGTTTTTGTTTAATTAACGTAATATTCAGTTAACTATTTATCAAACGGAACGCCTGGTAAAAATATTGAAAAAAGTAAAAAAAAGTAAGATAATTAGCAAGAATACTTAATGAGGGGGTTCTTTTATGAAAAAAAAGTTTTTGATATTGCCTGCCGTAGCACTGCTAGCACTTCCTGCCTTCAGCTTTAGCAATGCTTCTACTAATCTAACAGCTTTTAATCCACCACCACCTGATAGAGTTTCTAGTGACTTAACGGCTTTTAATCCGCCACCACCTGACAGAGTTTCTAACAACTTAACAGCTTTTAATCCACCACCACCTGATAGAGTTTCTAACAACTTAACGGCTTTTAATCCGCCGCCACCTGATAGAGTTTCTAACAACTTAACGGCTTTTAATCCACCACCACCTGACAGAGTTTCTAACAACTTAACGGCTTTTAATCCGCCGCCACCTGATAGAATCTCTAATACAATTGGTTAATATATTCATGCATCATGGATCCTATTCCATTGATGTATGAATTATCTTAAATTGAGAAGAAGCTAGATATTCACTCTAGCTTCTTCTTTGATGTTACAAGTTTGTTTTATAACTACAAATTAATCAGATTATACCCACAAATTTGTTATAACTTTCACAAAATTTCCATAGCCCTTTCCTCTCCTTCGTACTATAATCATGTATGGAAAAGGAGATGGAAACTATGACACAAAGTGCCCCAGAATTTAAAGTTTTGCAAAGCATTGCGTTTCTTGCTGTTGTTTTGCAAAGTTCCTTACTATATACAATGAATCAAGGACATATTCTACTAGAACAATCTCTCATTATGGGAATGCTATTTAATCTCGCAAAATTTTCAGCACCTGCATTCATCTTCATTGTTGGGTTCCATTTAATTCAGCAATACACAAAACAAATGGTCTATACAGAATACATCTATGAAAAAACAGCACACTTACTTGCTCCTTACTTCTTCTGGTCCGTCGTGTACTTATTGACAACAAACCAAGTCGTTACAGTGCAAAGCGGGATAAAAAGCCTATTGCTCGGAACAGCTGCGCCTCATCTTTGGTATGTCATTATGATGTTCCAAATCCATTTGCTGTTTCCCTTATTATGCACCTTATTTTATTGGTTTAAAAAAAGAACACAAAATCAGCAAGATATATACCGATACATGGCCGCTTTCGCTAGCATTTATTTTCTCTTAATGTGGTATTCTTCTCACTATATTTTTAACGGTGAAGTGCTAACTCAATCGACTGTTTTGCATTATACAGATCGTTCCTTCTTCTTCTATTCATTTTACTTTGTCATGGGAGGAATCGCTGCTGTAGCACTTCAAGCTTGGCGCTTATTTGTAATGAAACACATACCACTTATAACAATCTTGTTTTTTATTCTATTCTTATTCATCAACTATGAACTATTTAGCTTTTATGGTGTAGATTCCATTCACCTTACTGTATCTACCTATTTAAAGCCATCCATGTTTCTGTACATTGTATGTGAAATTTTAATACTATACGTACTATCTATCATGATTGTACAGCGGCGAGGTGCTTTATATAAAACATTACGCTTTATCGGAAACTACACGTACGGAGCCTATTTAGCACACTTTTTCTTTTTACAGCTAATTACGAAATTACTATCTCTATTTACAATACAGGCAAATACAATTCTATATAGTCTATTACTATTTCTTCTAACGGCAACATTCTCTATCATCACAATGGTTATATGTAGCACGATTCCATTCCATACATGGATTACAGGACCTTCTCCCACGCCTGTATTAAAATGGCCAACGCTCCTGCCTTTACTGCCATTATTAAGAAGTAAAAAGTAAAAGAAGCTGTCCAAAAAGATTTTTTGGACAGCTTCTTTTTAGGAAGAAACCTGCTTTGCAGAAATTTCTTTAAGCTGTATGTGACTTGTAATCCAAGCAATTCCACCAGCAACAACTAAATAACATAATAAAATTAAAATTTGCATTTGTCCCTAACCTAACTTTGTTACGAAATTCTAATCTTTCATCAAACAAGCTCCGCATTATTGAACCAAGGTGCCAACGAACTATTGGATTAAGTTGGTCAAAAAGGCGTTACTTATCATCAACAGCTCAGAAGTTCCGTCAATTCGTTATTCACTATTTCTCGAGCATTTCATCACCACGTACTTAAAAAATCTCCAAAATAAAAATGCCACTTTTCAGTGGCATTTTTATCCCGCAGTAACCGGCAGTAATATCCCGATTGGTGAAGGGTCATAATCAGTGGGGAATAAAGCTCCCCACTGATTAAAGTTTCATTTTACTTCTTATCCATTTTCAATTCCGTCTCAGCTAATAGCGGCAACACATTATCAAAAATATGCGTGTTGTTCTCTTTTCCAGTCACATATCCACCATAAAACCTGCTGAATACATTGTCATTCCGAAATTCACTCATGCGCTCATACAATTCTTGGGCAAATTTTTTATCTCCTACTTGTAATACATATAAAATCGTTAGCCCATATGCTGCTGGTGATTCAAAATCTACTACTGGTTTTCCTGTTTCTAAATCATAGCGACCGTATAACTTCCCATCTTTGCGGAATACCTTTTTAATAAACTCTAAATATGCTTCGGAGGAAATTCCGCCTAAACTACGATGGTAAGCAACATACGATTGATCAATGAGATTCACCCGGTTTTCATATGTAAATGTACCATCCTCTTTGTATTCTTTCGGGAATGCCCAGCCACGTCTTGGATAATCCGTTAAAAATTGAATAGCTTCCTGATACTGCGTTTCTGAAATTTTTCCGTACTTTTTCATATAAGAGAATGCACTTGGATTTATGTAAGATGTCGTTAATATGTTATTTTGCATACCCTTATCTGCGTCATAATAGTCAACATAGATTTTCTTTTTCTTATTATAACGTAGTACAGCATCACTCACTTGATCCGCAAGATGCTTATACCGCTCTTCTTTATACATGTCATAAGCACGATATAGCTGTTCGATGATGCGGAGATCATCAATGAGAGCATTCGTACCAGCCTGTCTTTCTCCTGTTTCAGAAATCTTCCATAAAACAATATGGACTGGATGTATAAAATAATTTTGGATCACCTTTACTTGTTCATCAAACAATGATTGATCGTCCATATCAAGCGTATATTGTAACCATAGCCCTGATGATTCTGATAATGCTTCACGGCCGGTAGCCTCGTTCGTTCCTACCTTTGAATCAGCTATGCGATATGTTGCGAGCGTCCCATTCTCGTTCATCATATGTCTCATAATAAAATATTCTGTTCGATTTCCTTGTAGTGCAGTCCAAAAAACAATTCCACCTAAAACCATAAATAAAGTTAACGCAATCCATATATACAAACGTTTCCGCACTTTTTCTCACCTCTATAATAAGACTAACCGTAATCTTAGTAGAGCATACGAAAACATTAAAAAGACAATCCTTTAGATTGTCTCTTACTTTTCTATCCTTTACACACGTTAATTAGCCTCTTTTGTAGGGCGATACAATAATTGCACAAGGTGATCATATTCACGCCGTGTAATTTCTTTATTATATAACTTTAATAACAAATCTTTATGCTCTTTCGAAAACGCCATTTTTCTAATGACTTCAGGATACATACAAACATCCCCTCCGTTTTACATAAACTTCCACATTCTGTTAAACTCTAGCTTGTCCTTCTACAAATAAAACCCCTTAGATAGAACTAACGTTCGTATAAGCATTATAAAAGATTTTGTTCTAAAACACAAATAAAATATTCTTATCTTTATTTTCTGAAGATTTCAAAATCATAATATCATATCCACTTTTTAAAATACATATATATTTTTGGCATTTTTTTGAATAAATTTTCCAATCCAATCAGAAAATAATGGCAAAAATGAAGAGGAGTAGAATTATGGATACTGTTACATTGTCACGGGCTTTCTTTGGGTCATCACTAGCATTCCACATCATTTTTGCAACACTTGGAATCGGACTATCTTTAATGATTTTTATAAGCGAAGTATTATATCACTGGAGAAAGGATTCTGATTACGCCGTTATGGCAAAAAGGTGGACAAAGGCTTTCGCCATCCTTCTTGGTGTCGCAATTCCTACTGGAACAATCGTCGGTGTACAAATTTCACTTCTTTGGCCCGGATTCGCCAAAATTGTCGGTCAAGTGATTTCTGTTCCATTTCAGATTGAGATTTTCGCCTTCTTCTTAGAAGCTTTATTTATGTCCATTTATGTATATGCAGCAGATAAATTACCACCATTTATGAGATTAATCTCACTCTTTTTTGTCATGCTTGGTGCCACTGCATCTGCCGTATTAATTACCTCAGCAAACACATGGATGAATACACCGGCAGGCTTTTCTATGAATCCTGATGGCTCTGTTTTTAACGTTGACCCGTGGAAAGCATTCTTTAATCCAAGCTTTTTCACAAGCTCCCTTCACGTTGTCATTACGGCTTATGCAACAGGAGCGGCAGTCATTGCTTCTATCGCTGGGTTTAAATTATTAAAACGAAATCTGGGTGCAAGAGAAATCGCTTATCATAAAAAAGGATTATTTTTAGGCCTTGTCGTTACATTTATTACAGGTGCTACGATGTGGCTTTCTGGACATGAATCGGCAATTGCTTTGCATGAACATTCTCCGGAAAAATTAGCATCTGCAGAAGCTTTATTTGAAACGACATCACATGCTCCTTTGTCCATTGGCGGAGTTGTCAATCCTGAAACTCTTGAACTGAACTACGCCCTCGAAATCCCAAATATGCTAAGTATGTTAGTTGGATTTAATCCTAATACCGTTGTAAAGGGGTTAAATGAATTTCCACAAGAAACGTGGCCGCCATTTTATACCCATACGTTCTTTAATTTAATGGTTGGTACAGCTGCATTCACTTTTGCTGTAGCAGCAATCGCTCTTGTATATTGGTACTTTATCTATCGAAAAAAAGGAGCAGAATTACCAAAATGGCTTCTATGGGCTACTGCTGCGTGCGGACCGATTATGATGCTCGGCATTGAATTTGGATGGGTTTTCAGTTGTAGCGGTCGTCAACCTTGGACGATTTATGGGATGCAGCGCACAATGGATGCTGCTACGCGCGCTGATTTCGTCGGGCCTTTATTTATTTTATTCATCATTTTGTATATCGGTCTTGGCGCTTTAACGATTTTCGTACTACGAACGTTCTTTAGAAGACATCCATTAAAAAATGATCTAGGGCAGCAAGGAGGAGATCCTCGTGCATGAGGCAAGTATTGCGATTATCATCTTATGGGCCATCATCTTCGTATACAGCATTTTAGGTTCCATTGATTTTGGAGCCGGATTTTGGGGCATGGTATACGCAAAGCACCCGACACTAGCCGGAAAGCTTGCCAATCGTTATTTATCACCAACATGGGAAGTAACGAATACATTTCTCGTCTTTGTCGTTGTCGCATTTCTTGGCTTCTTTCCGAAAGCAGCTTTTACACTCGCAACAGTGATGTTTGTACCGGTGACATTAATTTTAGTTCTCGTTGCCATTCGTAGTACATTCATGGTTTTTGCATATTCCGTACCGAAGTATGAGCATATCTTGCGCTTTATTTCTGGTATTACAGGGCTCTTAATTCCAGCCTTATTAATTACAGTTTTGCCAGTAACAGAAGGTGCTTATATTACGACCTCTAGTGGAAAAGAAGTGCTATTATACGGGAAACTTCTATCAAGCCCTGTAATCTATTGGTATATGTTATTTGGGTTAACTTCAGAGTTGTTCCTATCCTCTCTTTTTCTAGCTGACTTTGCAAGAGAGCAGCGCTCAGAGGATACGTATCGACTCTACAGACGAAACGCCATCGTACTTGGTCCGGCGACGCTCGTTACAGCCATTATCGCCCTGGTTGTTATGGAACCAGAAACACATTGGCTCATGCAAGGATTAATTAAGCAGTTTCCATGGTTCACAGTCTCCATTCTTTTATTTGTAATCGGGTATTCTTCCCTTTGGTGGACAAATAAAAAATATGCTTCACTCGGCTGGCCTCGCATCGCTGTTTTAGCAGTTGTTGCACAATATGCCTTTGCTAGCTACGCTTACGGCGTCGCGCATTTACCGTATATCATTTATCCGGACGTTACTGTATTTACAAGCTTTACAACGAAAGAAACATTCTATGCGCTGCTCATCCTCTATGCAATCGGCATCGCGATCTTGCTTCCAGGCTTTATCTTCTTCTGGAATTTATTCTTAAAGGATCGAACGTTCCTCAAAGAAAAATAACGATTTAAAGAGAAGCTACTCCAAACATTTACTAAAATGTCTAGAGTAGCTTCTCTTTATAATAATGACTCCCTAAATAATTTCTACATCTTTACAAACAAAAACACCATATATATATCCATTTTGTTTTTCCTTCATACTAAGTCGCGGCTATGAAAACAAAAAAAGATTCCCACTCGAGCGGACGCTCTCTCCACCTAAAAAGAAAGAGTTTATATCGGTTTTTTAATTTTTATTTATATAAAACGAAACTTCCATCACTGATTGTATTTTTTGGGGATAACTCCTTTTTGGATTTTCACATATAAGTTACTGCTATGAAAACAAAAAGTGGCCTACTCTCTTTTTCTCCCTTTGTTTTAAACTCGGCATGGGGCCAAAAAAGGACCTGACCGCTTCTACACTCGGGCGGACGCTCTCTCCCATCTGAAAAATAGGTTTTAAATCGTTTTTTCAATTTGTATTTATATAGGTTCTTCTCTCTATCAAAAAGCACTAGTTATCTCTCTCATATCTATATTTGCCTTTTAACATCAAATACACATATTCACTAGATTCAGGTACATGCCTAGTTCTTCTTATTTTTTTTTGAATATAATGCTGTATACACTTGAGACAAGCTCAAATCTATTTGCTCAAGTACAAAAGAAAGGTAGGCTAACAATGAGTACTGAAATATTGATTACAATCGTCGTCTTCTTCTTAACCATGATCATCATTTTTTGGCGACCACGGGGATTGAATGAAGCATGGCCCGCTGCAATTGGTGCCGGCATCATTCTCCTTACAGGACTTGTATCAAAACCGGATGTTATGGATATTATTAGTAAAATAGGAGGCGCCTCCATAACTATCTTAGCAACCATCGTTATGGCCGTTATATTAGAAAGCTTCGGCTTCTTCCATTGGGCGGCTGCAAAACTGGCAAATCTAGCAAAAGGTTCTGGTCACCGTTTATACTGGTATATTCAATTACTATGCTTCCTCATGACTCTTTTATTTAACAACGATGGCAGCATCTTAATTACAACTCCAATTTTAATTTTACTTCTCAAAAACCTTCAATTAAAACCACACCAACAAATTCCGTATTTACTAAGTGGTGCTTTAATTGCTACTGCTTCAAGTGCACCAATTGGTGTAAGTAATATCGTAAACTTAATCGCATTAAATATCGTACACATGACACTTTATATGCACACTGCAATGATGTTCGTACCTGCAACACTAGGACTACTATTTATGTCATGGCTCATGTACACTGTTTTAAAGAGAAAACTACCTAAAAAATTACCAGTTTCCTCTTATGATATTGAAGAAATCTTCTTCACAAAAAATTTCCATCCTCTAAAAGGAAAAAATTCCGTTGATACAAAACAAAAACGGACAAAATTTATGTTAAAGGTATTACTTTTCGTATTCCTTATGCGCTGTCTTCTCTTCGTCGCTTCCTTCCTATCCATACCAATTGAAATTGTAGCTGTACTCGGTTCACTCGTTCTCCTTGTATGGAGATGGTACTATTTACGTACAAACCCTGTCGATATCTTAAAAAAGACACCGTGGCACATTTTGATCTTCGCATTCTCCATGTATGTTATTATTTACGGGCTTCACAATGCAGGATTAACAACGTTTCTTGTAAAGTGGCTCGAACCGATTGTTAACCAGCATCTACTATACGCAAGCTTTACAATGGGTGGATTGGTTTCACTTCTCTCCAACGTCTTTAATAATCACCCCGCATTAATGATTGGTACCATTACATTAACCGAAATGGGACTCGATCCAGTCACTCTAAAAACAATTTATCTTGCAAATATTATCGGTAGTGACATGGGATCGTTATTATTACCAATCGGTACACTTGCTTCCCTCATTTGGATGTACATCCTAAAACAAAATAAAATTAAAGTGAAGTGGAAAGATTATTTAAGCGTATCCCTTATCGTCATTCCGCTCTCAACAATCGTAACATTATTCCTCTTATTCTACTGGGTACAACTTTTCTTCTCCCTCTAAAAAACAATAGCCTCCTTTGCTACCGTCTTAGCAAAGGAGGCTTCTTCTATATTTAAATTAGATACACGTGATCAATTAAGTTAAAAGGTGTTCGGAAGCCGTACATATCTCCCACTATTTGTGGGCATTCGTACCCCCATCTCAAATCCAATTATTCATATAAGTGACTGCCAGCTTCTTTAAATTCTTCTGATTTCTCTTTCATGCCTTTTTCAATTGCTTCTGTTGTTTCTAAATCATTTTCTTTTGCATATTCACGAATGTCATGTGAAATTCTCATACTACAGAACTTCGGACCACACATGGAACAGAAATGAGCTGTTTTTGCTCCTTCTGCTGGTAATGTTTCATCGTGGAAATCCATTGCCCGTTCAGGATCTAACGATAAGTTAAATTGATCGCGCCAGCGGAATTCAAAACGCGCTTTTGAAAGAGCATCATCACGCTGCTGCGCTGTTTTGTGTCCTTTCGCAAGATCAGCCGCATGCGCCGCAATTTTATACGTAATAACCCCTTCACGAACGTCATCTTTGTTCGGTAATCCTAAATGCTCTTTCGGTGTTACATAACAAAGCATTGCTGTACCAAACCAGCCAATCATCGCTGCACCAATCGCCGATGTAATATGATCATAACCCGGTGCAATATCCGTTGTTAAAGGTCCAAGTGTATAAAATGGTGCGCCTTGGCAAATATCAAGTTCTTTATCCATATTTTCTTTAATTAAATGCATTGGTACATGCCCTGGTCCTTCAATCATAACTTGAACATCATGCTTCCAAGCAATTTTTGTTAACTCACCAAGCGTTTCAAGCTCAGAGAATTGCGCTTCATCATTCGCATCCGCAATCGAACCTGGACGTAATCCATCTCCAAGAGAGAAGGAAACATCATATTGTTTCATAATTTCACAAATTTCTTCAAAGTGAGTGTATAAGAAGTTTTCTTTATGATGGAATAAACACCACTGCGCCATAATAGAACCACCGCGCGAAACAATTCCTGTCGTACGTTTTGCTGTAATTGGAATGTAACGAAGTAGTACACCTGCATGAATTGTAAAGTAATCCACACCTTGCTCCGCTTGTTCAATTAACGTGTCACGGTATACTTCCCAAGTTAAATCTTCAGCAATACCATTTACTTTTTCTAGCGCTTGATAAATCGGCACTGTTCCAACTGGTACAGGAGCATTACGAATAATCCATTCACGAGTTGTATGAATATTTTTCCCTGTTGATAGGTCCATAATTGTATCTGCACCCCAGCGCGTTGCCCATGTCATCTTCTCTACTTCTTCCGCGATAGAAGAAGAAACTGCAGAGTTACCGATATTCGCATTTACTTTCACGTGGAAATTACGTCCGATAATCATCGGTTCTGCTTCTGGGTGGTTAATGTTTGCTGGTAAAATCGCACGTCCTTCTGCGATTTCTTTACGAACAAACTCAGGCTCTACACCTTCACGAATCGCAACATATTCCATCTCAGATGTAATGATACCGTTACGTGCATAGTGCATTTGCGTTACATTTGCGCCCTTTTTTGCACGAAGTGGTTTACGATCCATCTGCGGGAACACAGGTGTATGCTGAGAAGCAGCCTTCACGCCATCATCTTCCGGTCTAATTTCACGTCCTTCATACTCTTCTACATCTCCACGGTCAACAATCCAAGCACGGCGAGGTGTTGGAATTCCTTTTTCCAGCTCTACTTTGTACTCAGGGTCTGTGTACGGACCACTTGTATCATACACGCGAATCGGCGGATTTGGTACACCGTTTGTATCACTTTGCTCAATCTCACGCATTGGTACTTTCATACCTTCACGCGGGCCATCCACATAGACTTTCTGACTTCCTGGTAAACTCGACTTCAATTCAATTTGCTCAGCTGAAACAGATTGCTTCATAATTTGTGTTTCCTCCCCTTTATCATTTCAGGCAAATCGAACTTGCTCAGAATCTCGGGCCACCTTCTGGGCAATTCGATTCCCGCTTCAGCAGCTAGAATGGTCGGTGGCTTCGCCTCCCATTCTGACCGAGCCGCTTTCGCTTTACTTGTGAAAAGGACAAGAACTAGTGACCAGCGCATGCCAAAATAAAAAGAGCCAGGTCCATAGTAAAACAAGGACCTGGCTCATAAAGACATAGTTATGTAAAGCCGTTAACTTCCCTACGCTGGTACGAGCCAGATCAGGTCCAGAGGGTTAAGAAGTTCTCGCACTTCTCTCTCAGCCCACGCTTCTCTTGGGCACCCCTAGTTTATCACTGATTTAATTTTCAATACTTTCCCATCATACACGATAATCAGAAAAATGCAAAGGCATGAAGTACAATTTTTACATGTCGTTTTTTATCTGCTAGTCGATACTCCCTATTGAACCACTGATTATTAGCCCGACCAATCGGGCTTTTACAGGCAGTTCATCTCCCACCTAACTTCTTTGTTTCCACTGAATTTTGAGGTGGGGGTCAAAACTTATCCATATTCAGCTAAAATCAGAACACCTAAAAAGTTAGTCATATTATTTATTCACATATGTAAAGTAAAGTTTAGATCAGGAGTGAAATTATAATGGGTTGTTTGGGATCTATCTTCCGATTTACGTTTTTCGCAATATGTATCATTTTTGTCCTCTGGTTTGGAGGCTCGTCAATTATTGCCTTCTTTTCCGCTCTGTTTGGGGGAAGTTGGATGCATTTCTGGACACTATTTTCTATCTGGATTACTGCAAATTACGGAATCGGTTGGCTGTTTGAAGTTCACTGGAAAGATGAGGACGCAGGCGAAGAATTCTTTGCAATTTTCATTCTTTTCATCAGCATACTTATTTATAGAGGGATCAATAAACTTGGGAGGGTATTTATTCGAGGATGAATAGTCTTTCATGCCGTGCGTAACCATCGGGTTAAGGTTATGTATAATTTTAGAAACAAACAAGCCAGGTACTAAAAGCACCTGGCTTGTTTGTGTTAAGTTGGTGGCTATGAATCTTTTCTCTACTTACGGTATCATCCACGTTAAATAATAAGCTTGTACATATGTCATAATCCCAACAATAACTACAAAGAATATACTATGTTTTACTGTGAAGCGGAATAAGTCAGATTCTTTTCCAGCGAGACCTACTGCTGCACACGCGATCGCAATCGATTGCGGAGAAATCATTTTACCCGTTACACCACCTGTTGTATTTGCAGCAACAAGCAATACTTCTGATACGCCAACTTGCTGCGCTGTAATAGCTTGTAAGTTGGAGAATAATGCGTTTGCCGACGTATCTGATCCTGTTAAGAATACGCCGATCCAACCAAGGAATGGTGAGAAGAACGGGAATAATCCACCTGTTCCTGCTAATGCTAACGCGAGTGTTGACGATAAACCAGAATAGTTTGCGATGAATGCGAATCCTAATACGAAACCTATAGATAGAATTGGCATTTTTAATTCTTGTAATGTCTCTTTAAACGTTTCAACTGCTTGTTTTGCGCTCATTTTCAGTATAAAGATTGAAATGATACACGCGATTAAAATCGCTGTTCCTGTTGCGGATAGAACGTCAAACTTTAATACCGCCTCATAAGGCGTTGGTTTATTTACAATTGGCTCTGCCTTCATTACTAAATTATGCAATCCTGGAACTTCAAACTTAAAGACAAGACTTTCTAACGCCCCGCCTGGAGCAAATAAAGCTTTAAAGAACCCTTGACTCCAAATGACAACCATCACCGTCAAAATAATAAACGGTGACCAAGCTTTCACAACTTTTCCAACTGTTAATTTCGGCATTGATGAAGCCGTCGTTGCAGCCACTTCAGCGTTCGCTTGATTAGATTGATAAATTTCTTTCGGTTGCCATACTTTTAGGAATAATGCTAAACATACTAAGCTGACAAGTGCTGATGTAATATCCGGAAGTTCCGGTCCTAAAAACGTCGCTGTAATAAACTGTGTAATTGCAAATGAACCACCTGCTACAAATAATGCAGGCCATGTTTGTTTTATACCTTTGAAGCCATCCATTAAAAATACGATAAAGAATGGAACAAATAGTGATAAGAATGGCAATTGATGCCCAGCCATTTGGCCGATTTTGTGAGGATCAATACCCGTTACTTGCCCCGCAACTGTAATCGGAATCCCCATCGCTCCAAACGCTACTGGTGCTGTATTGGCAATTAAGCAAAGTCCAGCCGCATATAACGGATTTAAACCAAGACCTGCAAGAAGTGCTGCCGTAATTGCTACCGGTGCACCAAATCCTGCTGCCCCTTCCAAAAATGCGCCAAATGAAAAACCAATTAAAATAACGAGTAAACGATGATCATTTGTAATCGATAGTACCGATGCACGAATCACATCAAATTGCCCTGTTTTAACAGAAATCTTATATAAAAATACCGACATCACAATAATCCATGCAATTGGCCATAACCCATATAAGAAACCATATCCAGTTGCAGCCATCGCCATTGTAAACGGCATTTTATACGCAAATAGCGCAACTAAAATCGTTAACACAACTGTAATAAATCCTGCCACATACCCCTTCATACGAAACACTGCTAAAGCCAAGAAAAAAAAGATAATTGGAATAAGTGCTACCGCTGCGGAAATCCAAATGTTACCGAACGGATTGTAAACTTGTGTCCATGTCCCCATTGTCCTCTCCCTTTCTGTAATCCCCTGTGTTAAGGTCCTTAAAACCCTATCAATAGACTACCAGGTCATCATACCTTTAAGCCTAAAATAAAAAACGTTTTAAGAAAACGTTTTCAATTATTTGTATTTATACTTTACCATACCATTTTTATTTTAAAAAGATTTTTCTGATTATTTTTCCCGTTTTTTCGTTTAATTGTACTTTCTATAAATAGGAAAAAAGTAAGTTT
Organism: Bacillus cereus group sp. N21; assembly: GCF_016483395.1. Taxonomy (NCBI): domain Bacteria; kingdom Bacillati; phylum Bacillota; class Bacilli; order Caryophanales; family Bacillaceae; genus Bacillus; species Bacillus cereus group sp. N21. The sequence goes on along the minus strand of NZ_JAEHBX010000001.1, from coordinate 149,973 downwards.
CATTCTTCCCTCATTATTTTAAACAAACGTTTGATTAACAAAAGAAGAGACTGTCACTCTGGCGTATTTCACTTTAAACAAACGTTTGATTAAAAGCCTTATGCCTCGTTCAGCACAACTAAAAAAGAAAAAGCACTCGCAATTCGCAAGTGCCCTACCTTCTTCTTCTTTTCTTCTTTTTTCTCATAAGCTTTTTCCGGCGCGTATTCAATCGATCCGCTATAATATGGAGTGCACTCGCAGCGATAACTCCAATTACAAATGTCGTTAAAGCAACATCATGTTCCTTTGCAATCTCAAGCAACCTTCCGTCTAGTACCATTTTATTTACTATGTATAGGAATGGAGAAAAGACAAGAAGCATATACAATATACGAATGAGATCACCGATTACAAGCGTATGCGTTAAAAAAGAACGATGCGGCATCACACATTGATACGGATACCAAAAAATACGAAGTAATCCCCATTTATTATAGGCGTTACTATGAATATCCAAATCTGGTGTTAAGAAAAATGTGCCGATTAAAAATCCTATCGCAAAAGTGAGTAAAAAATCAAAATTTGTTAATCCATACGAAACAAGCATAAATAAAACAATCGGAAGAGAAAGTAAGTTTATTTTCGTATGTGTTTTTCCTGATGGCATAGTACACTTCCTCGCTTATGTTTGCCCTGCCAGCACATGACAGTTCTCACCTATTGATCTAATTTTTGATCGATAAACGATGTGTCTATATCTGAACCAAACCAATCCGCTAATTTCATCTGCGCTTTTTCTTTTACATCTTCATTTACATACATGGATGCTTGCAAAAGTGCAGCTGTTAATGCCCCTAAATCATCCGTATAACCAATTCCCGCTATAAAATCCGGAATCGCATCAATTGGCGCAATAAAGTAAGCAAGTGCTCCGATAATGGGTGCCTTTACTCGTTTTGGAACATCCGGTCTTTGCATAACGTAAAACAGCAATAAACTTGCATAAATAACCGATTGTCCCGCTTGTTTCGCTACATGTTTCACTTTATTCCAAAACGCTTCAACTGAAAATTTTCGTTCCATATAAAGAGCCCCCATATTTTGTTTTTTCACTATACGCAAAAGTAGATGTGCCTTCAAAAAGAAAAAACTAGCCTCATTAGTCAATAAAAAGCTCATCCAATATACACATAACCGATCGATGAAAACTTATTGTAACAGACAACACCAAAAAGAACAAGTGTTCGCAATCATTTCCCGCTATTTACTCTAATTATAATAAGATTTTTCACATATAAATCACGGCTTCGGGAACAAAAGAAGACCTGCTCTCTTCTCCTCCCTTTGTTTTAAACTCATCATGGGGCGAAAAAAGGATCTGACCGTTTCTAAGCTCAGGCGGACGCTCTCTCCCACCTAAAAAGAGGGGGGTTATACATTAAAATTTCCATCACCAATCAAAATTTTGCTAAATCACTCTTTTTGTTCTTTCACTTATAAGTTGCTTTGCATACAAAATGGACCTGCTCTCTCCTTCTCCCTTTGTTTTAAATTCGGCATGGGGCGAAAAAAGGACCTGACCGCCTCTATGCTCAGGCGGACGCTCTCTCCCATCTAAAAAGAAAGGGTTTATATATTTTCTATCAATATTTCTCAATATAAAATGTTCTATTTCTCTTAACATTCTCTTTTATCTTTGTTATATTTTCTAGTTGACGAGCATATAAACCAATGTTAAAGTTTTCTCTGGCAGCAACAACGAAAATACAAAAACTGTAAAATGTTATAGTGTTTCTAAGAATTGAATTTTGTTGTATAATACAGAAATGACGTTATGCTTATGGATCAACAAAAGAAATGGCAGGAAACCAAAAGGGTATGCATAGTTAAAGTCGTATATGGGTGATATAGAAAACCCTGCTCATGGCCAAGAAAACTATGTATTTTTTATTTTAGCATTTTTCTCTCAAAAATCGACCAAGCCTGATAGAGAAAGGGTGGAAATGGATGAAGGAATCTTTAAAATCACAATTTCATAATGTGCGTTTTACTTTGTTCGTCGCTTTGGCCTTATGGCTAAAAACTTACATCATAACGCGTACGAGCTTTGATTTGAAACTTGAATCTTTCATGCAAGAATTTATCTTATTCATTAGTCCATTGGCAACATCATTACTGCTTGTGGGTCTTGCATTATTCGCAAAAGGAAAAAAACGTAATTATATAGCACTTGGAATTGATTTTGTTTTAACAATCGTTCTTGTTGGTAACGTAATGTTCTACGGATTCTACAATGATTTCGTTACTTTACCGGTACTTGGGCAAACGTCCAACTTTGGACAGTTAGGTTCTAGTGTAAAAGAACTACTCAACTACAAAATCATTGTTGCATTTGCTGATATTATTCTTTTCTTCGTTTTATTAAAAAAGAAGAAAGACTTTGCAAAAACGGAGCGTGTGTCACGTCCAATGCGTTCTTTATACTTCGTATCAACGGTTGCTATTTTCTTCGCAAACTTAGGTCTTGCAGAGACTGAGCGTCCGGAACTATTAACGCGTTCATTTGACCGTGTTATGCTCGTGAAAAACTTAGGTTTATATACTCACCAATTATATGATCTTGGCTTACAAGCGAAATCAAGTTCACAAAAAGCATTTGCTGATGGTAGCAAATTACAAGAAACAGAAAACTATGTGAAGACACTCAAAGAGAAACCAGATCCAAATATGTTTGGCGTTGCGAAAGGGAAAAACGTAATCGTCGTTTCTCTTGAATCCTTGCAAACATTCTTAATTGGTGCGACAGTAAATGGTCAAGAAGTTACACCATTCTTAAACCAATTTGCAAAAGAAAGCTATTACTTCGATAACTTCTTCCACCAAACTGGACAAGGAAAAACATCGGATGCTGAATTCTTAGTAGATACATCACTATATCCGTTAGACCGAGGTGCTGTATTCTTTACACATGGTAATAACGAATATACTGCAACACCAGAAATCCTGCGTCAGCAAGGGTATTACACAGCTGTATTCCACGCGAACAATGCAACATTCTGGAACCGTAACATCATGTATCCTGCACTTGGTTACGACCGTTACTATAACGAACTTGACTACAAAATCACACCAGAAACAAAGTTAAACTGGGGATTAAAAGATATTGAGTACTTTAATCAATCCGTGGATATGTTAAAACAAGTGAAGAAGCCATTCTATACTCGCTTCCTTAGTTTAACCAACCACTATCCATTTACTTATGATGACGGTACAAAATTAATCGAACCTTACAACTCTGGTGATGGTGTATTTGACCGTTACATGGTAACAGCTCGTTACTTAGACGAAGCACTGAAAAACTTTATTGAACGTCTAAAAGCAGAAGGTATTTATGATAACTCGGTTATCGTATTCTACGGTGACCACTATGGTATTTCTGAAAACCATAACCGTGCGATGGCACAATTCTTAGGAAAAGAAGAAATTACAACATTTGATCATATGAACTTACAACGTACACCAATGTTCATTCACGTTCCAGGTCAAAAAGAAGGTAAAACAATTTCAAAACCAACAGGTGAAATTGATATTAAACCAACAATTCTAAACTTACTTGGTGTTGATTCAAGCAATGACATTAGCTTCGGTCATGATGTATTCTCACCAGATTATAAATCATTCGTTGTTCTTCGTGATGGAAGTTTTATAACAGAACAATATATATATACAAACAATACATTCTATAACCGCGAAACAGGCGAAATTGTAGAAGTACCGAAAGAAGAAGCTCAAGCGATGATTGATCGTGCACAAAATGAACTGCACATGTCTGATAAACTCATTGAGGGAGACTTACTTCGCTTCTCCGAAAGCAACAAAATTAAAACGGGCGAAGTAAAAACAATTATTAAAGAAGACAAAAAAGGCGCTGAGTAATCTCAGCGTCTTTTTCTCTACATTAGTATGATAAAATTACACAATCTTCACCAAATATTTACATAAAATTCATGAAACATCTCTATAATAGAATTTGTAAACAGTGTTCTGTTCATTCCTCATGGGGAATAATAGTATCATTTGTGTAACAATTTCCCTGACGTTACCGGGAAGTAACATCCATTGTCTTAGTAAAGCCGTTTGGTTTACTGGTCACCTTTCTAAGCTATACCAAGACAATATCCCTATGAAACAAGCTACCCTCCTTATGCAACATTGTTGCAAGCAACGTTCTATATGAATGTTGCTTTTTTTATTTCTAAAAAGCAGGATTCTCATTTCTCATTTGCGAATTTGTATATGCGAAATACAATAAATTGGCGTTTCCATACGAGCTCTCACCACTCATCATTAAAACAATTAAGAAAGGATGGGAAGTAAAATGGCATACGAAAGATTTGTATTATGGAATGACACAATTATTGATACAAATAACAAACAACCGTACATACAATTAGAAGAACGTGGTTTACAATTTGGAGATGGTGTCTATGAAGTAATTCGTATTTATAAAGGAAACATCCACTTATTAGATCCACATTTAACTCGGTTATACCGTTCAATGGATGAAATAGAACTAACACTACCTTTCTCTAAAGCAGAACTCATTACACTACTTTACAAATTACTCGAAAATAATAACTTCCAAGAAGATGGTACCATCTACCTGCAAGTTTCTCGAGGAGTACAGCATCGTGCGCACGCATTCTCTTTTGATGTAACCCCAACGATTTATGCTTATATCTCAAAAAAAGAACGACCCGCTTTATGGATTGAATACGGAATACGTGCCATATCAGAACCTGATACACGTTGGCTCCGCTGTGATATTAAATCCTTAAATTTATTGCCAAATGTATTGGCTGCCACAAAAGCAGAACGCAAAGGATGTAAAGAAGCCCTTCTCGTTCGTAACGGAATAGTTACAGAGGGTAGTCACTCGAACTTTTTTCTTGTAAAAAACGGGATCCTTTATACCCACCCTGCTAATCACCTAATCCTAAACGGGATTATTCGTCAATATATTCTTTCCTTAGCCCATAAACTACAGATTCCTGTTCAAGAAGAATTATTCAGTATTCGTGATGTCTATAACGCTGACGAGTGCTTTTTTACAGGAACAACTGTAGAAGTGCTGCCTATGACACATCTTGATGGAACTGCCATCCAAAATGGTCAAGTTGGGCCAATCACCAAACTACTACAAAAAACATTTGTCCAAAGTTTTTCAACTTCTAATATCTCATTACCTTAAACACGAACGTTTTAAATTTAACAATAAAACAATGTATGTATTTTCGTTCAAAATCAAGGTGGAGCATGCACCTTGATTTTTTTTCGTAATATTTTTGACATATTCAGATTCCCGCATAAGCCTTGACAGTAATCGACATGCCTTTTAGAATTTTTAACAGTTGGTAAATATTTCATCACTACATTACAGACAGAAAGGAATCGACAAAACATGAAAAAATATCTTGCCGGTCTTGCGGCAGTGTCTGTAGCAGGAGGAGCAGCCCCGACATTAGATAGCGTTCAAGCTGCCCCTGAAAATACACAAAAGCCTGCTACACAAACTGTTCAAGCTGCACCACAAAACAATTCAAACTACACAGTTACTGCTGACGTATTACACGTTCGTTCAGGAGCTAGCACTTCTCACGACATCATCTCTCGCGTATATGAGGGTCAAACATTAAACGTAATCGGTGAAGAAAACGGTTGGGTTAAAATTAACCATAATGGTAAAACTGGTTACGTTAGTGGACAATTCGTATCAAAAAATGGTACAACACCAAACGTAAGCACAGGTGGCAAAAACAAAGTTACTGCTGATGTATTGCGTGTTCGCACAAGCCCAAATACTTCTAGTTCCATTATGGGACGTGTATATGAAGGACAAACATTGCAAGTTATTAGCATAGAAAACGGATGGGTTAAAATTAACCATAACGGCAAAACTGGTTACGTTAGTGGACAATTCATATCTGGCATTTCTTCAAACGCTGGTTCTTCAAATAACAACAATGTTCAAGCAGCAAGCGGAAACTATACAGTAAATGTATCTTCTCTTCGCGTCCGTACAGGCCCTAGCACTTCTCATACAGTTTTAGGATCTGTTCATAAAGGACAAGTTGTACAAGTTGTTGGCGAAGTTCAAGATTGGTTCAAAATTAACTATGCTGGACAAACTGCTTACCTTAGCAAGGACTACGTAACAAAAGGTGGTTCTAGTAACGATGTTGTCCAAGGTAATAATCAACAACAAGAAATCAATAATAATGTAACTGTTCAAACTGGCGGTACTTATGTTGTTAATACAACATCATTACGTGTTCGTACAGGCCCAGCTACATACCACGGTGTACTTGGTGGCGTATTAAACGGTCAAACATTAAATGTAACTGGTGTAGAAAATGGTTGGTACAAAATTAATCATCACGGTAAAACTGGCTATGTAAGTAGCGAATTTGTGAAATTTGTTAAAGGTGGCACAACGACACCGGAACAACCAAACCAGCCTGAGCAACCACAAACATCTGTTGGTGAATACTACATTAATGCGGCAGCATTAAATGTACGTAGCGGCGAAGGTACAAATTACAGCGTAATCGGTGCTCTTCCACAAGGTCAAAAAGTACAAGTTATTTCTGAACATTATGGATGGAGTAAAATTAACTACAACGGTCGCACTGGCTATGTAGGAACTCGTTTCCTATCTAAAACACCAGTCGGTGGCGCTGTAGACAATAAACCTAACAACAGTAACAATAACAACAACCAAAATAATAATAATAACGCAGGCAACACAAGTGGTGATACATCATCTATTCTTGCATATGCAAAATCAATGCAAGGCGTACCATATGTATGGGGTGGCACTTCTGCTAATGGTGTTGACTGCAGTGGTTACATTTTCCACGTATTTAACAAATTCGGTCACAACATTAGCCGTCAAACTGTAGCAGGATATTGGAGCAGTCTACCAAAAACTTCAAATCCACAACCAGGCGATTTAATCTATTTCCAAAACACTTATAAGCCAGGTCCTTCTCACATGGGTATCTACCTTGGCGGCGGATCATTTATTCAAGCTGGTGACAACGGAGTTAAAATTGTTTCAATGAATAACTCTTACTGGAGCAGCCACTTCTTAGGATATACAAAAGCACCTTAAGTCATAGTTTCAGAGTCTTCTAGATTACTAGAAGACTCTTTTTATATAAATCCTTTTTGATTTTTCACATATAAGTCGCTGCTACGAAGAACAAAAGATGACCTGCTCTCTTTTTCTCCTTTTGTTTTCAATTCGGCATGGGGCGAAAAAAGGCACTGACCGCTTCTATCCATGGTCGGATGCTCTCTCCTTACCTATAAAAGAAAAGTCTTTATCATTTTTTCAATTTGTATTTATATAAAATGAAACTTCCATCACCCACCTTGTTTTTTGAAGGATAAGTTCCTGCTATGAAAACAAAAGGTGACCTACTCTCTTTTTCTCCTTTTGTTTTCAATTCGGCATGGGGCGAGAAAAGGCACTGACCGCTTCTATCCATGGCCGGATGCTCTCTCCTTACCTATAAAAGAAAAGTCTTTATCATTTTTTCAATTCGTATTTCTACAAATATGTTTCTCTCCTCTTATTTCATACACTATATTCTATAAAAACAGCTCATAGCGTTATAATAATGAATATATCTCCCTAAAAAACATAACCTATTTCGCCTCCATAAGATTGATATGTGTTTTCTTAAAGAATTTTCTTTCTATTAAAACTTTTCAATAGACGTTTGACCTCTGATGTCCGGTGTGATAAGTTACTTAAGATGCTATTTTCGTAGCGTATAGACATCTGTTATGTATACTTTTTTACTATGAGAGAGGAGATTTATACTGCATGAATGTTTTATGGGGAATTGGCGGCGTGATTGGAGTTTTAGCAATTGCTTTTTTACTATCTTCCAACCGCAAAGCTATAAATTGGCGCACAATTTTAATTGCGCTAGCATTACAAATTACGTTTTCTTTCATCGTGTTACGATGGGATGCCGGAAAAGCTGGCTTAAAAGTTGCTTCTGACGGCGTTCAAGGCTTAATCAATTTTTCTTATGAGGGAATTAAATTCGTCGTTGGGGATTTAGTAAACTCAAAAGGTCCTTGGGGCTTCGTCTTCGTAATTCAAGCACTACTTCCAATTGTATTTATTAGTTCATTAGTAGCAATTTTATATTATTTTGGCATTATGCAAAAATTCGTTAGTATCGTTGGTGGTGCATTAAGCAAACTTCTTGGCACTTCTAAAGCAGAAAGCTTAAACGCAGTAACAACTGTTTTCTTAGGACAAACAGAAGCACCAATTCTAATTAAACCGTACTTAACACGTCTAACCAACAGTGAATTCTTCACGATTATGGTAAGCGGTATGACAGCCGTTGCTGGGTCAGTTCTTGTTGGTTATGCAGCAATGGGAATTCCGCTAGAGCACTTATTAGCAGCAGCAATTATGGCAGCACCATCAAGCTTATTAATTGCAAAACTAATTATGCCAGAAACAGAAAAACCGGATAACAATGTACAACTTTCTACAGAGCGTGAAGATGCTAACGTTATCGATGCAGCAGCACGCGGTGCATCTGAAGGTATGCAGCTTGTTATTAACGTTGCAGCAATGTTAATGGCGTTCATCGCATTAATCGCTGTATTAAACGGCCTATTAGGATGGGTTGGATCTTGGTTCCATATTAAACTTAGCCTTGATTTAATCTTTGGATATATTCTATCTCCATTTGCTATCCTAATCGGTGTTTCACCAAACGAAGCTGTACAAGCAGCTAGCTTTATCGGACAAAAACTTGCAATCAACGAATTCGTTGCATATGCAAACTTAGGTCCACACATGTCAGAGCTGTCTGATAAAACAAATATGATCTTAACATTTGCAATCTGTGGCTTTGCAAACTTCTCTTCTATCGCAATTCAATTAGGTGTAACAGGGACACTTGCTCCTTCTCGCCGTAAACAAATTGCACAGCTTGGGATTAAAGCAGTAATCGCTGGTACACTAGCGAACTTCTTAAATGCAGCAGTTGCAGGTATGATGTTCTTATAATAAAAATCGAGCTGATCCGAATTTTCGGGTCAGCTTTTTTTATGAATGTATTTCACATACGCCCAGCTCTTTACGTACCTATTTATCAGAAGCCTCTTCCTATACTTACGCGCTAAAAATAAAAAACAAATTATCGGATGGGACAAGACAGTCAGGTTTAAAAAGTAAAAGTGGCAGCGGCTCGTTCAAAATTAAACAAACGTTTGATTAAAAAAATAAGCACAGAGCGCCGTATGCTCTGTGCTTATTTTTACTTTAAATCTATATATCGGACAATACCCCTTAGTCGAAAGTAATTTTCACGTCCATCCCCCAACGAACGATCTACTTTCATTTATATACGAAAAAGTGACTGCTATTTTTGTAAAACCAATTGCTTCTCTTGCTGTTCTTTAGACACTTCAGTCTTTGGTTCCGTGTTTTCTTGGACACTACGATGTGCCACACGTTTCAAACAAATATGCTTCCACTTTCTTTCGTAACGCTTCATTATTCTAGTTGTCCCCCTTGAATACGCTTAAAAACCATTTGAAATCGCTTACAGGAAATAATATAGCACATATACGCAAAAGTGACAACACATTTCCGACAAATTTTTGTCAAAAATATGGATTACTTTTGACAATATATCGGCGGTTCGACACAACTTATCGACCATTCGACAACCTGCGACAACTGCTAATCAACAGGAATTCGCACAACCTATCAAAAAAGAGCTGATTCAAAATCAGCTCTTTCCTTCTATTATTTATGGTGATGACGAACTTCCTTCTGTAATTCTTTAAATAGGGAAGCAGCCATAAAGAAGATAACAAATACAAACGGGAATGCTGCGATAATCGAAGCAGTTTGCAATGCCTCTAATCCACCTACATATAATAAAATCGCTGCCAATGCTGCTTGAACAAGACCCCAAACCAGTTTAATACGATTTGGTGGATTTAAACTACCATTTGTCGTTAACATACCAAGAACAAATGTCGCAGAGTCTGCTGAAGTAATAAAGAATGTTGAAATCAGTAAAATCGCAAGAACAGATAAAACTGGTCCTATGCTGCCCATATGATCTAACATAGCGAATAATCCAATTTCTGTGCCCATCTCTTTAATTTGTCCATAAATATTTGCTCCATCAAACATCTCCATGTGAATACCTGTTCCTCCAAATACAGAGAACCAAAGCGCACCAATAATTGTTGGAACGAGCAACACACCAATAACAAACTCACGAATCGTACGTCCACGTGAAATACGGGCAATGAATGTACCAACGAATGGGGACCATGCAATCCACCATGCCCAGTAAAATATCGTCCATGATTGAATCCATTGGTTACCACCCTCATTTAATGGGCTTAAACGGAAGCTCATACTTGGCAACTCTTGAATGTACGAACCGATTGTAGAAGTAAAGTAATTCATAATAAAGTTCGTTGGACCTGCAAATAATAAGATTGCCATAAGTGCAAAGGCTAAAATAATATTTATATTACTTAAATATTTAATCCCTTTATCTAATCCTGTTTGTGCAGATAACATATATAGGACCGTTACTACCCCAATAATAACTAACTGCGTTGTTAATGAGTTTGGAATAGATGTTAAGTAACTAACGCCACCTGCAATTTGTTTTGCTCCAAGTCCTAATGAAGTTGCAACACCGAATACTGTCGCAAATACAGCTAATACGTCAAACATATGTGCGATCCGTCCGTGCTCACCACTCTTAAATAAAGAACCAACTGTTGCACTAATTGTACTTGGTTTCCCTTTTCGGAACGTAAAATAAGCAATACAAAGTGCTACAAGTGCATATAAACCCCATGGATGTAATCCCCAATGGAAGAATGAAAAACGAAGTGCAAGACGTGCACTCTCTTCTGTTGCACTCTCTCCAAATGGCGGTGCGTATAAATGATTTAATGGTTCCGCAACTCCCCAGAAAATCAAACCGATTCCCATGCCGGCACTAAAGAGCATAGCGAACCAGGTCATATAACTATAATCAGGCTTATCATCATCTTTCCCTAAACGGATCGAACCATATTTTGAAAAGATTAAAAAGATAGCTAAACCTAAGAAAACAGAAACAGAAATGATATAGAACCAACCAAATTTACTAACTAATGCAGTTTGAATTGCAGTAGTCACATTTCCTAAATTACCTTTTCCGATTATAGATTCGGGAATAATCCCCCAAATTGTAAATGCAATACATAATGTTAATGAGACAATAAATGTTTTTGTCAGTTTCCTCATAAAATCCCCCTTTTGTAGGTTTCTTTTTTTCGTAAAATGACTCTAATTCTGATATGTTAAATCGGATAAAGTGAAATATTTCTTGCGGTGATTTTCTTTCAGCTCTCTAAAATCAGCCTTCACCAATTAGAATTCTTATGGACAGTTGAGCCTCCATATAACCGTTCGGATTATAAAATGGAGATGCTACCGCCAAATCGTGCGAGATAGATGCGGATGGGAGTGTGTTTCCCAAAAAAGGTGTGTTACAGTTGGAAAAAAGCCAAATTTACGGATAGCAGCTCTTTCTTTTTGTAACAATTATGCGGTTGTTTTTGTAAGGATATAGCACTTCTTTGTGAATACACAAACAAATTATTTATGTTTATATAACTATTTTAGTCACAAACCGACGAATTACTCAAGGATTGTAACCATTTAGTAACTCTATCGTAATAACTGCGTAACATTATTATCTCAGTTGAAAAATATCCTCTATGCCATAAGTAATAGAGATATCTATCAAACCTCCTAAAAACACGGAATGAAAACCGCTTTCTATTATTTCTTTCTATATTACAGAGTATTAATGATTTGTTACGAATGGTTTGTAATTGTGTGATTTCCCAAATTCCGAAAAAAACTGTTGCTATAATGAGGACACGAAAACAAACGCAATGGAGGCTATCATGAAAAAATTAATTGGTATAGCAACGGCAGCGGTTTTTGGTCTTGGGATTTTCACTACTTCTGCAAAAGCAGAAACTGTTGTAACAACAGACGTATTAAATGTACGCGAGAACCCAACTACTGAATCACAAGTTGTAGGCAAATTATTAAATGGTCATAAATTAGATGTTACAAATACAGAAAACGGATGGTCAAAAATCAAATTAGATGGTAAAGACGCATTCGTAAACGCAGAATTTACAAAAAGCATCTATTACGTAACAGCAAACGTATTAAACGTACGTGCTGAAGCAAACACAAACTCAGAAGTTCTTGGTACGCTTAAGAAAGACGATATGATCGAAACAACGAACCAAGTACAAAATGAGTGGTTACAATTCGAATATAATGGGAAAACGGCTTACGTTCATGTTCCTTTCTTAACAGGTACAGCACCTGTTATTGAAAAACAAGAAACGCCTGCTCCTGCTCAAGCTGCAGCACCTGCTAAAGCGGAGGCAAAAGCACCAGCAGCACAAGAAAAACCAGCTGCTAAACCTGCTGTCAAAGCAGCAGAAACAAACACTCCTTCTGGTGGTCGTGAACTAACAGTTGAAGCTACAGCATATACAGCTCATCCGAGCGAAAATGGCGGCACATACGGCGGCCGTGTATTAACTGCAATGGGTCATGACCTAACAGCGAATCCAAACATGAAGATGATTGCTGTTGACCCGAAAGTGATTCCACTTGGATCAAAAGTATGGGTAGAAGGTTACGGAGAAGCAATCGCTGGTGACACTGGCGGCGCAATTAAAGGTAACCGTATCGACGTTCTAGTTGGCTCTGATTCAGCTGCTAATAAATGGGGACGTAAATCCGTTAAAGTGAAAATTTTAAAATAACCAATGACTGCTAAAAATTCAGCCAGTTCTCATATATTGAGAGCTGGCTTTTACTTTTTTATATAAACACAAATGAAAAAACATCCTTTTTTAGGTGGGAGAGAGCTACCGGCCATGGAAAGAAGCGGTCAGGGCCTTTTTTAACCCCATGCAAAGTAAAAACGGGCGCAAGTCTCCTAGCAGCGACTTATATGTTGGAAAACCAAAATGGATATATATATAATGACGATAAGGAGGCTATACCATGAACCCACATGCAAAAATAGACTGGATCGGCACACCGAAGCCATACATCTACAAAGATGATGTAACATACGTCGGGGCTACAATTGATTTTTCACTTGAACATGATGACAATCGCTATAAGCTGATTGTGCTCAAGCACGATCAATCCGTTCAATATAAATTTGTGCAATACGGCACAAAACCGGGATCACAAAAACCATTTCCAATTGATATACCCTTTCAAGAAGAAATGCTTCCGTTAGTAGAAAGAATTCTACAAGATCCATATGTACAAGCTTGTCGTATTTTGTAGAGAAGTCGATATATCAAAAAAAGACTACCTCTTTGTAAAGAGATAGTCTTTTCACATTTTAATGCGTTGGGCCAGATACGTCTTCTGTTTTCAATGTATTATTCGCACTGATTGAATGATACAATAGTTTCCCATCCGCATTTACTGTAACGATATGTTCATTGCTAAAGCTCTTAAACTTTACAGATCCCTCACCATAGCGAATATTGTATTCTTCATATGTCGTTACTTTATATTTCGTAGAACTTTGACGTTCAACATTACGGACTTCAAATTTTAATACATCCTCAGTAATCCCTTTTTTCTTTAAATATTGCAGATAATCACGGTCTTCTTTATATGATTTCCCGCTCTTATCATAGTCATTTTCAATTAGACTAAAGTCATTTAAAGAAATAGCGCGCACGTTGTTATAAATATGAGTGCGAACAAAGTCACCAACTGCCGTATCCGATGTTTGTTTTGGGAATTTTAAATAATAGGAGCTCTCCTCATCACCAATTTTTACGCTTTCGGTTTTCACAACACCAAAATCAGTTTGTTTCTCTAAATGAACTTCGACCGTCCCATCTGTTGGTACTGGTCCGAGCTTATAGCTTCCATACTCTAGTTTCCCACGTTTTTTACCAATTACAAAGACATTAGCGCTATTTTCGTCAGAAGAGATTGTAACATATTTTCCTTCAAGTGGTAATTTCACATCCACTTTCCCTTCTTTTTCTCCAGCTAACTCAACTTCCTTTTCTGTTTCTAGTTCAGTAAGCTCTGCCTTCGCCTTTGCTTTTACAACATACGTCCCAGGGAAATAAGGTCCGATTTCTTTAGAAGATTTTCCGCTAGAAATATCAGCCGTTTTTTTATCATTTACATATACTTCTGCATTTTTTGCAGTTGTGCTGACCGTCATAAAATACGACTTAATGCTGAACTTATATTTTGGATATAAGAACCACTCTTTTCCATCTTCTACAATTTGTCCATCCACAAAGCTTTCTTTGTTAACGAGCTTTGTATCTACCGTTTGCTTTTGTAAGTAAGATAACAATTCTTTATTGTACGAAGGACTATCCTTTAAATAACGTAAATAAGATTTAATATCTTCTGTTTTAATTTTCAAACCTGAGTCATCCGATTTTATAAGAGAATCAATTGTATTTATATCTTTTTTATTGAAAGCATCAATTAATGCATTGATTTGCTTTTCTTTCGAGAATTTATATGCCCCGAATTTATATGCTCCAAATAGTAAAGCAGCGAGTACGACGAATACAATGAGGAGTACAATATTTTTCTTGCTCTTCTTTGGTTGCATTTCCCTCTGTACATCCGCTCTCGAAGCCGCTACATTTTCTTCAATCACTTCTACTTTACTTCCGCATTCAGAACAAAAATTTAAGTAATCTGCGACTTGTTTTTTACATGTTCCACAAAACTTCACGATACTTCCCCCTTACTTCCTTGCCAATTTCATTCCAGCGAAGACAGCTGCATATGTCAGAATAAAACTACCGAGTATTAAATAGATCCAGCCGCCCTGCATAGAAAATACTGTTCCACCTACTCCAAATTCCTTTGTTAGCTTTCCTGCAATATTAATTTCAATTTTAGAAAGAAGATTCATTACAATCATCATAATTGTATAAGCACCGCTACATACAACTAACGTTACATACATATTAGAGAATGGCACCCTCGCTAATTTTTGTCCCGCTCTAAACATAAAGAATACTGGGATCATAAGGAGCAACAAACCAAGGTGGAATTTACCATTTATCTCATCAAAACTTTCCATTGCTGATAGCGGAGCACCTTCAGCAATTAAAATATCTTTTATTTTAACGCCACCAGCAGATACACCTGATATGAATGAAAGTTCTATCATACTTTTGTCACCTGTTGTCATTACTTTAGACATTTCCTTTTGTAACGCTGGAACCTTTATTTCTACTGGTGCAAAATGAGTCATACTCCATACATTTGGTGTGAGTTGCAATGCCATCATTGCACGCGCTGAAATTGTCGGCGCTACATCTTCGAAAGGCTTTGCATTACTACCAGATAGTGCAATGAGTGTCGTCACACAAAAAATAGCAGCTGTCAGCAAAAGACCTTTCACCATCGCTGCCATTCCATGATATAGCGATGCCCCGTATGGAAGTAGCTCCTGAAACGCATCTGCTATATTGTTTCGGCTTGTATGCGCAATCAATCCAAATAAACTAAAGAAAGTTCCGTACATAAAACCACTTACTAAACTTTTCAACGAATAGTATCCAACTGTTATCGTTCCTACTTCTGGGAGTGCAACTGATTGTGAGGCAATAAAACTGATTACAAATAAGAATAATCCATAAATAATACCGACTGTTGCCGCTAGTACGATTTGTTCTCCAATCGTCTTTGCAACACGTTGTTTCCCTATCCAAATCCCTACTCCACATAAAATAATAAATGGAATAATTAATAGTAAAAAGAATGGAGTATACCAAGATAACGATATAACAATTCCGCCTTCATCTCCTGCTGAAAAACCAAGTAAATGATAGCTTAATAGTGTAGAGGGTGTACTCGCATAAAAATCAGGTAACATTGTTAATTCCCTAGCAAATTCATGGAATATCTTTTCATCATCTCTGAAACCGCTAAACTTCCAAGCCATCCCGCAAGTAACATAAGAACGCTTGCAATTGCTCCGCCAATTATCCCTGTCTTCAGACCACCTTTATGTAAGCCTAATTCAACTTTATGACCTTTTTCCATACTAGGTAACTTTACGATATGTTCTTTTTTCTTCACTGTAAATAAAGAATGTCCGCACTTTTGGCAATACAGGTTCTGCTCTGCATTTTCATTCCCACAATCACGGCAATATTTAGAGTTGTCTTGCTCAAGAACGACACTGTCTTCAGACACCATTGTCATACTTCCTTCATTTGGACAGTAGTTCACTTCTTCTCCATGTTGATTCCCACACATGCGACAGTACATTTCGTTCACTCCCCCCACCTTGCTTAATTCCACAAACTGGACAAAAAATGGAGCCTTTTGCAATGTGCTCATTACATGATACACACGTAACCTTTTCTACGTTGCTCTCTACAAATAGCATTGGATTTGGTTTTCCGCATGTCCCACAAAACTTATCACCAATTGATAAAGAGCCTCCACACTCACACGTTACTTTCTCTCCTTGTTGTTTTTGCAGTTCAACAATTCGTTTTCGTGCTTGATAAATTAAAACGTCAAATTCTTGAATCGGAGCAACTAATTGCTTTAATACCTCTTCCTTGACCCCAGTATCTCGAATCTGAACATATACCTGTTGGCCAAGCTCTAATAAAACTTCTGTCTTCTTATGAAGCTGCACTTGTATTTCCTTTTTTAATTGCGCAATCTCTTGTGCCACTTGCAACTTTATCTTTCCCTGTTCAATTCCTTCTTGTAGCTTATTCATACCGCTTCCTAATTTCGTCTGAAAATCTGACAAATCAAATCCCCTCCTAAACAAAAAAGTCACGTATTTAACTATATATTACCATATTTTTCTAGATTAAATACGAGCAAATTCATTTTTTCTGTTTTCGCCTCTTTTTGTTTATAATGGTAGAGGAAATAAATCTTTTGTACGGAGGAAAACTATGCTGCAACATTCAATTACGAAAGATGAAATTATGATGATCGCGAATGAATTTGTTCAAGGACTCGATCCGCAGCAAGTAGCCGATCAAGAGCATGTTGCCACTGCTCGTCATTTATATCGCAGCGGTCTTGTCTACAACGTTGATTTTGATGGCTATACGTTATCAGGTACCGTAGATGCTGAAGGAAATGTGTATAGCGTCCATATTCCGATTCGTAATATCGCGGAAAGCTATTGTGATTGCTTCGCGCCGACGCAGTGCGAGCACATGCTTGCTGTTCTACTGTCTGCTGCTTCTAGCTTCGGACAAGTGGGAGAAGTATTAACATTATTTAAAAATAAAACGAAACCATCACTCCCTCCGATTCGAACAGCACGACAAGTATTACAATCGTCTGCATTTGAAGAAACGGACTTTACAAGTTGGCACGCATATTTTAAATCTGAATATGACGCATTTAAAAAAGAACAAACACGACTCTCGTATAGACAAATGTATTTTCTTATGAGCATCTTTACAGACTTTTACATGAAATTAGAACGAAAAGCGCCGCGTGTCGTTGCTATACATGAATTGTTCAAATTACATGGTGCACTTTTTTGCTTTCAAAAGCTATTAGAAGAAATCCTTGACTTTGAGACAAACAAAACGTATTCCTATCACCAACCTATTAACGTTGTCCGGCTATTTGTTGATAAAGTTGAATCACTTGTACGTGACTTGAAATCAGAATCGATTCCTGCTGAATGTGAACCAATTTTGCAAGAAACAGCTCGACAAGTGCATGATATTTTCTTCTCTACCGATTCCTATACACAGGAGAGGTTCTTTATTTACCGGCATATATGGGGAGAGTTGCTAGCAGAAAAATCTTGGATACAAGAAGAAGAAAAACGAATTGATGCGAAGATGAATCCACTTTCGAAAGCACTCGCCTCTTCTCACCTCTTCTTTTTAAAAGAAGAGGATCATTTAGCTATGGTCTTACTCGAAACACAACCGGCTCAAGTTGTCGGTCTTTATTTCGACTGGCTCGAAGATTTACTGAGTACAATGCAATGGGAGCGCGCCAAAAATTGGCTGTCTTTCACATATAAACAAGTGAAAAAGACAATGAATGATCAGGCCGATCCCCTTTTTGTAAAAGATATCGTTCGTTTGTTTGTCATGATGTATGAAACATATGCAACACACACAAATGAACAAGCAGGTCTTGAAATGATTTTGCAAGAACTATTGCCATACAGCTTCACAAACTACGAACAATATGTACTAGCAAAAAAACAATATCATGCATGGACAGAACTTCATCTCTTGTATGGATTTGAAGCAATTGAATTGCTAAAAGAACCACTGAAAGAAATTGAAAAAGAAGCACCAGAAGCAGCTCTTCCGCTCTATCATCTTGCAACGATGCAAGCAATTGAGGAACGGAATCGCAAGTCATACCGCCGTGCAGTCCGTTACTTAAAGAAATTGCGTATGCTCTATAAACGGCTCAAACGAACAGATGAATGGCACATTTTCATTGTCCAAATCGCTAACTTATATTCACGTCTAAGAGCACTACAGGAAGAACTGCGGAAAGGAAAGTTAATCGATGATCATACAAACTGAAGTAACAATTCGGCTCCAGCACGTAAGTCAAGGTTGGTTCCTTTGGGGAGAAGATGAAACCGGCAATCTCTTACCTGCAAGAGATTGGAAACAACATGCCTTCACATGGCATTCAACTTCCTTCTATGGCACCTTCTTGAAAGAAGCTACATACGAAGGACGAAGCGGGATTATGCTAACGAGCGTTCAAGCATTTGAATATCTCGCCAAGAAACCAATGAATTCATTTGCCAGGCTGCAAATGAATGATCCCATTACCGCACTTACGCCAAATGCAAAAGAACTATGGGATGCCTTTGTAACTGGAAGCTTTATACCTGATATGAAGCGCTGGTCCGATTATCCGTCATGGAAAGTTAGCAATGTTTCAACTCAAGATGATACGCTAGCATCCCTTTTCTCTCAGGCAGTTAATGAGAGTATTCTTCAAGATGCTCGCTCTAATGATGGCTGGGAAGATGCGAAGCGACTATATGAGCACTATGATTTTACGAAAAGACAGCTTGTAACAGCAATGCATGAAGAAGATTGGCTCCGGAAAATTGGCTACATCGAGGATGATCTTCCCTTCACAATTGGACTTCGTCTCCAAGAACCACACAATGATTTTGAACTGTGGAAACTTGAAACGATTATCACCACAAAACGCGGAGCACACCGGATATACGTCTATAATGACATCGATTCACTACCAAAAAGATGGCATAACTACGAAGAGCGTATTCAAGAAACGCAGGAAGGGTTCGGTAAGCTAGTTCCATGGCTTAAGGAAGATGATCACTTTCGAACTGAGCTCTATGAAACAGAAGCATGGAACTTCTTAACAGAGGCGAGTAACGAATTATTAGCAGCCGGCGTTGATATTTTACTACCGTCTTGGTGGCAAAACTTAAAAGCAACGAAACCAAGGTTACGCGTCCAATTGAAGCAAAGTACGAATCAAACACAATCCTTCTTCGGCATGAACACTCTCGTCGATTTCGACTGGCGCGTTTCCACAGATGGCATCGACCTATCAGAGAGTGAGTTTTTCGATCTTGTCGAACAAAACAAACGACTCTTCAATTTAAATGGACAATGGATGAGACTCGACCCTGCCTTTATTGAAGAAGTGAAAAAACTAATGAAACGTGCAGATAAATATGGCCTTGAAATGAAGGATGTTTTGCAGCAGCACTTATCAAACTCTGCCGAAGCAGAAATTGTAGAAGAAGATAATCCATTTACAGACATTGAAATTGAGCTAGATGGCTATTACGAAGAGCTCTTCCAAAAATTATTGCATATCGGAGACATTCCAAAAGTTCCAATACCATCTTCCTTGCAAGCCACACTTCGCCCATACCAAGAACACGGTGTAGAGTGGCTCTTATATTTACGAGAGCTCGGATTTGGAGCGTTGTTAGCGGATGATATGGGTCTTGGAAAAAGCATCCAAACCATTACTTACTTATTATATGTGAAAGAAAAAAGCATCCAAACAGGTCCGGCACTAATCATAGCACCGACGTCTGTTCTTGGAAATTGGCAGAAGGAGTTTGAACGCTTCACGCCGCATTTACAGGTTCAACTACATTATGGAAGCAACCGTTCGAAAGGCGATTCATTTAAGGACTTTCTTCAGAGTACGGATGTCGTATTAACTTCTTATGCATTAGCACAACTTGATGAAGAAGAGTTAAACGCGCAGTGCTGGGATGCGATCATCCTGGATGAGGCGCAAAATATTAAGAACCCGCAAACGAAACAATCGAAAGCGGTTCGTAATTTGCAAGCAAATCACAAAATCGCTTTAACAGGTACGCCTATGGAAAACCGGTTAGCAGAGCTATGGTCTATTTTCGACTTCTTGAACCACGGATATCTTGGTAGCCTAGGACAATTTCAGCGCCGCTTCGTAACACCCATTGAGAAAGATCGTGATGAAGCGAAAATTCAGCAAATACAAAGATTCATCTCACCGTTCTTACTGCGCCGGACAAAACAAGATCAAACAGTCGCATTAAACTTACCGGACAAACAAGAACAAAAAGAATACTGTCCGCTAACAGGTGAGCAAGCATCACTATATGAACAACTCGTACAAGATACACTACAAAACATTGAAGGCTTAACAGGCATTGAAAGACGCGGTTTTATTTTAATGATGCTCAGTAAGCTAAAACAAATTTGTAATCATCCCGCTCTTTACTTAAAAGAAGAAGCGCCGAAAGATATTGTGCAGCGCTCCATGAAGACGCAAACATTAATGGATCTTATTGAAAATATAAAAGATCAAAATGAAAGCTGCTTAATTTTCACGCAATATATTGGAATGGGGAATATGTTACAAAAAATATTAGAAGAGAAATTCGGTCAGCGTGTTCTCTTCCTAAACGGTAGTGTACCGAAAATAGAACGTGATAAGATGATCGAACAGTTCCAAAATGGAACATACGACATCTTCATCCTCTCATTAAAAGCTGGAGGCACAGGTCTAAATTTAACTGCCGCAAACCACGTCATTCACTATGATCGCTGGTGGAATCCAGCTGTAGAAAATCAAGCGACAGACCGAGCATACCGCATCGGTCAAAAGCGATTTGTACACGTCCATAAACTCATTACAACAGGTACACTTGAAGAAAAAATTGATGAAATGCTAGAACGTAAACAATCGCTGAGTAGCGCTATTATCACAAGTGATAGCTGGATGACAGAACTCTCAACAGACGAGTTGAAGGAATTACTCGGTGTATAAAATCCATTTTAATAATGAGATGCTGTGTCGCATATTATCGAGGCGTCGATATATTCACAAAAAAGGAGCTATCCCGAAGGGTTAGCTCCTTTTTCTATGCCAAAACCAATTGCTTATTATAATTCCTGTCAGTCCGCCCGACGTATCTAAAACTGAATCTTGCCACATCGGTGTACGGTCACCTGTAAACGATTGATGAATTTCATCGAATGTTGCATATCCAGCGACAATCAGAAGTGCGAATACGAAGGAACGCATTCTTGAACAACCAGAACGGTGCAATGCATAATACGAAAGCGCACCAAGAATCAAGAATACTGTGAAATGAGCTCCTTTACGAAGGAAAAACTCAACAAAACCACCAACGCCTTTATTTTCAATGCTAACCGGTGTTCCCCCGCCATAGTCAATCGATACACCGGAGAATTTTTCTTCTACAAATTGAGACGGAACATACTTCTCAATATCTGAACGCATATCCTGCTTCTTATACGGCTGTGCTGAAGAATAAAAAATAATCCCCATCCATAGTAAAACGGGAATCCAAACTAACCATTTACGATTCATCTTTTGAAACTCCTCTCTTATTCTTCTAAGCGTACCAAAAAAAATAAAAAATTTCACGCCAAAATATGACCGTTGCCTCCTATATATATGACGAAAAGGGGGTGAAAAAATGGCGATTGAAACGATTGTAACTGACTTAAGCTTGCGCCTTGTCCTAAACGGTGGCACAGACAAAAACGGGAAAACTATTTTGAAAAACAAACAATTTAAACGAGTAAAGCCAAATGCTGATGTAGCACAGGTCCATGAAGTGGGACGTGCCCTTGCTTCATTACAAGGATTAAAGCTTCATGCAGTTCAACTTTTAAGTACATCTGACATCTCAAATCCGTAAAAATTTAGTGACAAGGAGGTAAATGACAATGACAGTACTCGAACTGATTTTCTTAAAAGAGGATGGAAAAACAGTCGTCTTCTCTATCGACAATCCTATTACACCTGTGAATGAACAAACCATAAGCCAAGTGATGGACACAATTCTCTCCTCTGCAATTTTCTTATCACTTAGTGGGAACACTCGTAAAAAAGGGGCACGCCTTGTTGAAAAGACAGTATCAGAAGTAACAGTTGCTCCTTAAACGCAAAAGACGAAGCTGCATCAATTTGCAGCTTCGTCTTTTTTCTTCGGCATCTCAATCGGAATAAAAATATGAGAGAATCCGATTGAAACATATTTATAATTTTCTTTCCCAATTGTAAATTCCGTCTTATACGTCGAGAAGAAAATATAATCGCTTCGCTTTGTATAATGGTTAATCAACACGTCAACTTGTGGCTCTACATATTTCTTTGCTAACTTCTTACCAATTGTCGCAAGTTCACCAACAAGCCCATCTGGGTCTTCTTTTTCAACCTCTGTTAACTTCTTACTAATATCGTTGCGATTCATAAATTGCTTTGCTGCCCATTCTGTATACTCCCCTTTACTCGGGTTGCTATTTGCTAAATATACGAAAAGAAGGACAATAAGTACCATAATTATATACTTCCGTTTCATATTCTATCACCGCCTAACTGTTTCTATTTTCATATATATGTACAAGCGATGCAAATTATATAAACCTAAATTGAAAAAGCGATAGAAACCCTTTCTTCTTAAGGAGGGAAAGAGTGTAGATTCATTTTTGTATGCAAAACAGCTTATATGTCGAAAAATTAAAATGAATTTATATAGAAAGCTTACTATTTACAAAATAAAGTAAACTTTACAAACATTTACAAATATTTAAAATTATTTTTATATTCCATCTATATACTAAAATATGTAAACAAATACTTTTAAGGAGGCTTTTCCTTTGGACGACCTAGTTAGTCATGATACTATCTCTAGTTCTACAATGATACTTGAGCCTTACGCCCATCCTTTTCACCGTACTAAAATAACAGAAAATGACGGAAATATTAAGTTTTCATCTAAAACATCATTACAATTGGTACAGCTATCTTGCCTATTACATAACCATTCTACCTATAAAGGAAGGCGAGATGCGATTCAAGAAAATTATTACTTTAAACAAAATATCCCAATCCCAATTGATCATCGTCATTATATTTGCGCCATTCCAACGAAATCTCCTGCATCTCCAGACTGTATTTGGGTTTTCTATAGTCATATAAACAAAATAGAAATTTATAATAATCGCAAGCAATCCAAACTTCATTTTTATAATGGTACAACCATAATTGTTGCTACTAGTTTTTATCAAATGCAACAACAATTTTTGAAAGCTGGATTTCTCTTGTGCCGCATGAACATGCAAGATTCTCAACAATTTCGAGATATTTATAAAGTCATGCGCCTCCTAGACAAACCATTACTTCCTTGCTAGTACAAATTTGTTATAAAAAAATGGAAGACACAGAATATTCCTGCCTTCCATTTTTCTTTTTTTCACTCTCTTATACTGCTGCGCATCTTCCCCAGTGCCTGCCGATATACCCATCTCACTTGATGATATGTCATCTCCATCTCTTCCGCAATTTCATGTATCTTCTTTCC
This sequence comes from Bacillus cereus group sp. N21, assembly GCF_016483395.1. NCBI lineage: Bacteria > Bacillati > Bacillota > Bacilli > Caryophanales > Bacillaceae > Bacillus > Bacillus cereus group sp. N21. The sequence goes on along the minus strand of NZ_JAEHBX010000001.1, from coordinate 125,971 downwards.
TGCATAAAAACGTTCGTAAATAATATGTTTCTCTTTCTCATCTAACAAACTCATATAATCCTGAGTTTCTGACAACACTTCTGCTCCGCATACATTTTGTAACATTTCCTGTCCGGCGAATGTATGCCGCTTTTGAAATCGATTTTCTTTCTTTAGTTTCTCTAGCAAATATCCACGTACTGTTACAAGTGCATAAGCTGCAAAAGTTCCTTTCTCCTCCTCATACTTTTCGTATGCCATCCAAAGTCCAATTAAACCACATTGATAGTACTCTTCATAATCCCGGTACAGATAAAGCTTTTTCATTTGATTTTTAATCATCTTTTCATACAACGTAACTGTTTCTGTAAAAGTAGCCGGTTTCATATTATACCTATTTCTAAAAGGTATACCTCTTTGTTATTCCGCGGTACCTTTACAATATAAGAAGATAAAGAGGATTTCATGGTGAGTTATTTAAAATTCTGCATAGGGAAATTTCAAATATCTGTAGAGGAAATTTGAAATACGAGGCCTAGTATTTCAAATACATACAAAAATAAAAAACGGCTCCTGATCGAGCCGTTTTCTGCACATATTTTTATCCATTGAAACTTTGCATAAACTTTGCTACTGCGATAATCATTACACTTACAAACGCTACTTTAATAATAAAGAGAACGATAATTGGAACCGCAGCTTTTACTTTTCCTAACCCAGCTGTTATTTGTAATCCCATCCAGATTAAAACGATATTCCATAAATAGAATACCTCAACTATACTACCGATTGCATACCCTGTAGTACCTTGTTCAAATAATGGTGCCAAGCTTGTATACCCAGTTGCACCACTTCCAAAAATTAAATCTAAAAGAGAATTAATAAGTCCACCAATTACAAGCACAATATTCGCATATACAATAATGGCTAACAACTTTTTGTACGAAGTATCATTTCCAAAAAACATCATAAAGATTTTATAGACAGCTGCTACAATAAGAGTTCCAATTATTATCCCAATAAAACCTGAACCGATTGACTTACCAACTAAATATCCGATAGAGTCTTCTTGGCCTGTGCCAAATTTCTTCTGAATTTCCATCATCTCAGGCGATGATTGCGCCACATATGTAGATAATCCATTTACAAGTGCTTGTAACAACGCAACCAAAAAGAACATACCCCAAACCTTATCAGTCGCTTTCATTCTCTCAAACTGTAAGCCAGGAGATGTGATCATTCCTAGTAAAGATGGTTTTTCTCCACTAACCTTTTGCGAATTAACATTCGGTTCCATTCTAAAAAACCTCCTTGTATTTTTCTCACCCGTTCTAACGGGCGGTTCACTTCCTCTTCTTCAGAGACTGTGAACCGCCCACTAGAATAATATAAAAATCGACTTGCACTCTTGTTCTCTCTTTGGTTTCACTTAGCATGGGGACAAAAAGGCTCTGACCGCTTCTATCCTCGAGCGGATTCCCTCTCCCACCTAAAAGAAATGGTTTTATATCTTTTTTCTATTTGTATGTGTAGTAGAGGAACGCCCCTCTACTACACTACCAATCTATTCATAACGAAGTGCTTCAATAGGATCTAGTTTCGCTGCTTTATTCGCTGGAATTAATCCGAAAATAATACCGAGCGTCATCGAGAATAACACGCCACCAACGACAACTTCCCATGAAACAAGCGGTGGCCATTTCGCAAATGTAGAAACAATATATGCACCACCATAACCAAGACCGATTCCGATCAATCCACCAAGAAGCGTTAACATAACGGCTTCAATTAAGAATTGTAGCAAGATTTTACTGCGCGTTGCTCCAAGTGCTTTACGTACCCCAATTTCACGTGTACGTTCTGTTACGGATACGAGCATAATGTTCATAACACCAATACCACCAACGACTAATGAAATACCAGCAATACCACCAATAATCATTGTCATAATGCCCGTCATTTTTGAAATACCTTCTTGAATTTCTTTTAAATTCATCACTTCGTATTTACCAGATGCATCACTTGGCTTACGACTATTTAATACATCAGCAGCTTTTTTACCCGCTTTTTCTAAATCATCCACATTTTTCGCTTGAACAGAAATACTTTGAATCTCATCTTTTCCATATATTGTTGGCCACAATGTAATTGGAATTAAAGCTTCCGATGGCCCCATTCCCATAAACTCATTATTTGATTTATAGACACCGATAATTTGCATCGGTTGTCCTTTCATCTCAATAATTTTTCCGACTGGACTTTCCTTTTTGAAGACCTTTTCTTCCATACTCTTACTGATCATCACGACGTTATTACCTTGCGCAATATCCGATTCTTGTAAGGATCGGCCTTTTAACACTTTCACTTTATTTACTGAGAAGTACTCACTATCTAATCCTGTAATACTCACCATCTCTTTTTTATCTTCAATATCGAGTGGCTCCATACTTGAATTGGTTGTAAGGACATGCGCAATCTCTGGAAGTTTTTTTATTTCAAAAATATCTTCCTCAGTTAACTTTGGTTGTTCCATCATTTCCATACCATACGGATCATTTATATCCGCACTATAGTGAATTGGGATTACGTTATTACCAGCTCCAACGAATTGCGACTTTAACGCTGCTTCTCCGCCCTGCCCAATCGCAACAACAGTAATAATGGAACCAACGCCTATAATAATCCCAAGCATCGTAAGCGCTGAGCGCAGTTTATGAGCTAGAATAGAAGATAGGGCAATTTTTATACTATCTAGTAAACTCATACCGCACACCTTCTATCTTCTGTAATTTTTCCGTCTCTTAACACAATTCGGCGCGAAGAATATGCCGCAACTTCTTCTTCATGCGTAACCATAACAATCGTTGTACCTTCTGCGTTTAACTTTGTGAAAATATCCATAACCTGCTCTCCAGATTTCGTATCAAGAGCACCTGTTGGTTCATCGGCCATAATGAACGTTGGGTCATTTGCAATGGAACGTGCGATGGCTACACGCTGCTTTTGCCCACCTGAAAGTTCGCTTGGCAAGTGATGCACGCGGTCAGACAATCCGACTTTCCCAAGTGCTTCAAGAGCTCTCTGACGGCGCTCCGCTTTCTTCACGCCGCCATATATAAGCGGAAGTTCTACATTTTCTACCGCTGAAAGACGTGGCAATAAGTTAAAATGCTGGAATACAAAGCCTATATATTCATTGCGAATGAGAGCAAGCTTTGACTCGTCTGCTGTTAAGATATTCACATCGTTCAACATATATTCGCCTTCTGTTGGACGATCTAAACAACCGATAATATTCATGAGCGTTGATTTCCCTGAACCAGACGGTCCCATAATGGAAACAAACTCACCACTTTGAATCGTTAAACTAATACCGTGTAAAATCGGTACCGCCAGTTTCCCTTGATAATATGTTTTATGAATATTGTTTAACGTAATCATTTTTCTTTCACTTCCATTCCGTCATATACATTGTCGGAAGGATTTTTAACCACCTTTTGCCCCACTGTTACGCCTTCAAGAACTTCTGTCCAGTCTCCATCAGTAGAACCTTTTTTCACATTTTGTTTACGAAGTTTTCCTTTTTCTTCTACATAAACAAATGGTTCACCATCTTTTTCTACAATGCTCTTACTAGGAACAGCAATCATTTTCTTGTTTTCTAGGTTTACTTGTAGAGATACATGATAGCCCGGAGATAAACCTTCTTGTCCATCTAAACTAGCTTTATATGTATACTGAGACATGTTTTGTGCTCCCTCACCAGCACCGGCTGCTTGCGCCATTTCTGCACTTGTCGGGAACTCGCTTACCTCTGTAATTTTACCTGTCCATTTCTTCTTACTATTTGCTTTTGCAGTTGCAGTAAATGGTTGATCCTTTTGAATTTGTGATTTTTGAAGTTCTGTTAATGTCCCTTGAATTTGGAATGAATCTTTAGAAGCGATTTGTAAAAATGATTTTCCTTGTCCACCCATTGCTTGCGCTGAACTTTGTGCTGCATCTTTATCTAACTTTTGCACAACACCAGCGAAATTACTATAAATTGTGAGTTCATCTTGTTTTTTCTTTAATTGTTGTGATTGTAATTGACCTTTTTCTTTCTCAAGGTCAATTGTTTTTTGCCCTATTTCTAATTCGCTTACTTGCTCTTCTAACGGATCTGTTACCTCTTTCCCAGCACCGCTATCTTTCGCTTTCTTAATCTGGTTCTTTACTGAATCTATTTTCTTTTTCCCTTGATCATAGCGCATACTTGCCATTTTTTGATCAAGCTCAGCTTGTTTCATTTGTAAATTGATTTCTTCATTATCATAAGAGAATAATTTCGCGCCCTTTTCTACTTCCTGTCCTTCTTTCACCGCAATGTCCTTCACTTTTCCTTTTGTCGGATCTGCGTAGAAGCTCTCAATATTTCCAGGCTTTACTTGTCCGGAAATCAATTTCGTATTATTCAATGTACGTTCTGTTACTTTCTCAAAGCTAACAGCGTCTCCCTGTGCCGCGCCTTTTTTCTTTCCTTGCATGATAAAAATATTGACGGCTGCAACGACGACAATTAATGCAATAACCCCAATGATAATCCATTTCTTCTTTTTGTTTGGAGTACGAACCGTATTTGGTAACATATTCTCGCTCCTTTTATATCTTTATATAGTGGTTCTTTAATTATGTAAGACTTTCAGAAAACGATACCCGCATCTCTTAAATTATTACGCTTTCTTTACAAAGTTTTACACTATCACTTATATTGTAACAAAAATACCAATGTTTAGAAATATGATACTTTATCTTTTAAGCAAGTTTTAAGAAACTTAAAAGCCACATGAAAAGACTAAAAAAAAAACCACCTTACATAAGGCGGTTTGGACGTTTCCTCCAAGTACTCCATTTCGCTTGATCCAAATCATGCTCAAATGGAAGAGTTGTCACGTCTTTTCTCATCTCGCGCGGAATATTCTTTTCTATCGTTTGAAACGCTTCACATTCATCAGCTCGCATTGCTCTTTGAACAATGCCTTCTAAGTTATCACCTTGCTTGTCTAACATCCAGCCATTTTCACTATTTAACTGTTTACGAAATTCCTCTTTTGCATCTTCATCTGGAAACATGCTTCCATTCACTTTCAAATAGGTTTCAATTCTCATCGGAAGCCACTCTACTTCATAATCCTCTACTAAACAAATTGCAATCCCTATCGGCGTACTACGAACGACAAAATCAAATGTACAATCTCGCTGTGTGACTGTTGCGGAACAGAACAAAAACTTTTCTACTTCTGATACAAAAATTCCCACTTTCCAGCATCTCCTTCATACATATAATCTGTCTTGCTAACTCCTACTGAATTTTAACATTTGTTTTTGAAGATATTGTAAAATGAATGTTAATTTTCTATATATAATGTACTTTCACTCTATCCGTTCACTCATTCTTAATAGATATCACATATAATCTATTAATTTATAACCATAATACTGTATGTACTAGAAATAACATTATGTAATAAGTGCATCAAAAAAGATTACAAGAAAAAAATTTTGATACTATTACTATTCCAGTAGTCACATTCACATATAATATCCGCGAAACCAATTATAAAGATACATTGAAATATATAACAGTTTGATAAAGTGAAACTTTAATCAGTGGGGGTTTTCTTCATCCCCCACTGATTATTAGCCCGACCAATCAGGCTTTTACGGGCAGTTTATCTCCCACCTAACTTCTTTTCTTTCACCGAATTTTGAGGTAGGAGTATTACTTACTACCCGTTAATGCGGGATAAACCAAGGCTGTAAAGAAAGATATATTATATTTTTCATTGCAATCAAATATTCATACATTTGCCCAAGCTAATTCACGCTTGTCTGAATACTAATATATTAAATCTATTTAAAAGTGAGGTGATAGAATATGCCACCAAAACCACGTACTTGTTGCCCTGCATATAATCAAATACGTGCATTCTATGTGCAAGCAGCAGCAGCAGGGTTTCAGCAGATAAACTTTGATGTTATCATACCTTTTTCAGGAGCAGCACCTTTAACATATTTTGTAGATAGCATAGATTGGTTCGATAACAAGCATTGCGTTATTATTACTAACTTCCAGTCCCCAACGCTAGGCGTTTCAGATTCAGCATGGAGTTGTGAAATTCTTAATTTATATTTTGCAGGGAACCTTCAGAGAATAGTTTAAAATCTTTCTTATTTTAGCTAACTATCCCCCTCTTTTGTCATCGAAAAATCCCCTCATCAAGATGGGGAAAATAAAACGAAACTTCCATCATTGAGGGTTTTCTTCATCCCTCAATGATGGAAAGCCTCTACCTATCCTCCTTGCTTTTCTCTAAATCTTAAGTTAAAGGTCTTACTGCTCACAAATAAAAAGTGCATCCGAAAACGAGTGCCTTTTTGATAAACTGTTACTAAGTTTCAAAAACTACACCTTATCTCTTTCATTTTATATAAATCTATACTGATAAGATGTACATAAAAGGAGCTGCCCAAAAGTAGTACTTTTGGACAGCTCCCTTAAATAAACGATTATGCTATTTTGCTCTCAGGACCTTTTCTCTCATGACCAAATTGAACGATAAATAAGAATACCGTAGATAAAATACCGCCTGCTAATAATAGAATGAAACAGCCGTCCCACCCAGAGCGATCAACGATAACACCAATCGCTGCGTTTGCAACTAAGCTTCCTCCTAAATAACCGAACAGGCCGCACATACCAACTGTTGTACCTACTGCAAATTTTGGTACTAATTCCATTGCACTTAAACCAATTAAAAATTGTGGTACATAAATTAAGCAACCAATAATCGAAACTGCAGCACTCACAACAAGTATATTCGATGCTTGCCAGTATACTACCGTTCCAATAACAACACCAACCATGCTAAACACACATAGTGGCATACGTTTCCCTTTGAATAACTTATCACTTAACAAACCTACGATTAATGAACTTGGAATTGCCATTGCTTCAAAAATTGAATATGCTGCATGCGCTTCTGTTTTTGTAAATCCTTTAACCGTTGTTAAATAAATCGGTACCCAGTTAATAACACCGAAACGAATTAAATATACAAATGCATTCGCAATACATAAATACCAAATAAATTTGTTTTTCACTACATATTTCATCAAAATTTCTTTTGGTGACATTTTGTTGGCATTGTCTGCCTTCTCAAGATCTTCATAATCATTGCGATATTCATCAATTGGTGGAAGACCTGCAGATTCTGGTGTATCCTTCGCATTCACCCACATAAGAACTGAAATGACCATTGCAATTATCGCTGGGAAGATAAACACGCCGGCTTGCCAATGACTTTCACCGAAAATACCAACACCAATTCCAACAAGCGGTGGTACAAGCATCGCACCAATATTATGTGAAATATTCCAAAGTCCTGTTTTTGTACCGCGCTCTTTCTTCGAGAACCACTTCGTCATTACGGTACTACAAGGAGGCGCTCCCATTCCTTGGAAAATATTATTGAAAACTAATAACGTTAAAATCATGCCAAATGAAGATGCAAAACCAAAACAAATATTTATAATTGCTGATAAGAATAAACCAACCGCAATAAAACGCTGCGCATACGCTTTATCTGATAAATTTCCCATAAAGAACTTACTTAGTCCATACACAATCGCCGTAACGGAACCTAATAAACCATATTCCGTTGTACTAAAACCATATTCTTTTATTAAATACGTACTAGATAACGTAAAGTTACTACGAACTAAATAATACGCTGCATATCCAACTGAAATTCCGAGCAGCACACGAAGACGTAGTAGTCTGTATACTTTGTCAATCATATTCGCTGGCAAACGCTCAATTACTGGTGCAGGCTTAAGCCAATTAAACATATTATCTCTTCTCCTTTTTTCACTTTTGAGAGAGACGTTGTCTATTCCATATCTCGATTACTCCACTATCTGATACATTTTTGTTCGTTCTTCTAACAGGCTGACCTTCTATTTCTTTCTGATTCTTCGCAAGCATTGTTGGTACGCCAAACGAAACTTTTTCTAAAATATGCCCTGCTTCTTCTGATAAACAATAATCAATAAATAAATCCGCTATAATACCACTCGGTGCATGTTTCAGTTTCGAAATTGCATTGACAGATAACCCCGTTTGCTCAGGTACTTTACTCAAAATCGGAAAGCCTTGTTTTTGAAGCATCCGTTGGTCTCCCATGAAGTTAATACCAATCATATATTCACCGCTTGCCACATACTCAGCAGGCATATAACCATTCACCGTTACCTCTGCAACTTGCTTGGCAAGGCTCCTTACATACCCCTTCGTCTCTTCTTCACCAAATGTATCAATAAGTGATTGGAACAACGTATAAGCTGTTCCTGAAACATTCGGATCAGGCATGACAATCTTTCCAGCATACGCTGGATGTAATAAGTCTTTCCACTCCGTTGGATATGAAAGTCCTAGCGGTGCTATTTCCTTATTCCACCGCTCTTTATTAATCGCGATGGCAAGCTTCTCTACTTCATAACCATACCAAAAGCCATCCTTATCTTTAACGGCTTTTGAAATGCTACTTGCATGCTGGCTTGTAACAGGAATAGATAGATTTTTTTGCTTCATCATTTGATGCGCATCCAATGTACCTCCAATGATGATATCGGCTTTTGGATTTCCCGCCTCTTCTTCCACTCTTCTAAGCAGCTCTTCTGTAGAAAGACGAATAAACTCATACGTACATCCACGCGGTTTACAAAACGATGATAAAAGCGCTTCACCAACTTCTTCACGGGCCGCGACATACGCGACAAGATGGCGATCTTTCAAAATTGGAAGACCATTTTTACTATATTTGATAGAGGTAGTATCTCGAGAGCAACTAGACATCGCTCCTCCAATTACTAGCAAAAAGAAGAAAAAGGCTATCTTTCTCATGAAACATTCTCCTTTACAAATAGATTTGCTAGGGAGCCTTTCATATACATCACATTCCCATTATTATCGCCAAGATATTGCACGACAAAGTAAGAAGGATATATAGAAATCGTTAAAATATCCTCACGTTCATTCTTTACATGTTTACCATTTTGATAAGCAGTAATATAAGCGATTGGATCCTTCTGCGATTGCAGCAACTTCTGAATTTCTCCGTAATCTGTCATTTGCTTTGCTTGCCGAATCGAATCAAGTATTAGCGTAAGATTCGTAGTACGCACTACATCACCTTCTCGCAAAACAACTTCCTTTGCTGATGCAAAGAAATCGCTAATACGCTCTGGCGTATAATATAGGCCCAGCAAATATGTTTGAAATGCGGAAATCATCGGATCTGTATCATTCTTCCCATATACATTTGCCTCGTACTGGAACAAGTCACCTACTGCAAAAGTACGCCTATGTCCATTCAAGTACGTTACTTCTCCAGTAAATACTTGTTCGTGGATTTTCGCTTCTGTTTGCTTCATTCGAATCTGGTCAAAGAATGAAACAATTGCATGCAGACGAACTTCATCTGTTACAACTACTTCTCCCCACTTCTCATGTCTTACTTTCACTTTAGTAGGAAGAGATTCACTTGCTCTTTCTAAAACAGCCTGCTTGTCATCTAAGGTTGTAACGTGGTTATACAATTGCTTCTCTATGGCAAAAAACAATACAAAAGCAGCAATCGTGCAAAAGACAAACAAAAGAATTTGAAATGATAGCCTTTTCATTTCTGCCTACCTCCAAGATAAAAAAACGTTGTTTCGAAAATACCGCATAATTGTTTCATAAATGTATCATTTAATCGCTTTCAAATTTTTTATATCTTCCATGCGTCTTGGTAATAAGAACGTGATCATCACCATCGTTCCCATTTCCTCACTACTTTCAATTCGCATGCTTCCGCCTTGCTTCGTCATAATCTCCTGACAAATGAACAAACCGTATCCATTTCCATAACTAGAAGAGAGTACTTTTCCTTCCCGAGAACGATTCCACTCTGCAAGTATCGCTTCATCCATACCAATCCCATCATCATGAATGAAGACTTTCGCTTCCTCTTCATTTTTAGCGACATTCATCCTCAGTTGCGTGGCATCACTATATTTAATCGCATTATCAAACACATTCAAGAAAATCTGCTTCGTCTTATCAAAGTCTGCAACAACATGTGCCTCTGTTAATTCATTTATAACTTCTATCTCGTATTGCTGAAGACGAGGCTTCACGATCGAAATTGCCTCTTCTGCAATTTGCTTTATATCCACAATCGTCGGAGAAACTTCAAACGTACTCGTTCCATACTTCGAAGATTGTAATAACTCCTCAACGAGTGATAATAGACGCTGACTTTCAATCGAAACATAATGAAGACTTTCCTCTATATCTCGCGCAGATTGCAGTTTCGGAATTAAATCTACATATCCAATAATTGCAGTGAGCGGCGTTTTCAGTTCATGTGTAATTCGGTCCAAGAAATCCTTTTGCTTCTCTTTCTCCTCCTTTAACTGCCTCATATGCAGCTCAATCGCATCAGCCATTGCATTGAAAGATGCTGATAACTGGGCAATTTCCACATACTCATTTAGCTCAATCTTACTTTTATAATCCCCATTTGCGAGCCGCTTTGCCATTTGTCTTAACTGATCAATTGGCTTATGAAGAGACTTCGCTAAACGAATCGCAAAGAAAATGCCGCCTGCTACTAAACAAATCGATGTAACGAGAAATGTCCAGCTCACATTCGTTAAAACTTCTTTCTCATCTTGTAATTCATTAATAAAGCGAATTGCCCCTATGACATCGCTTCCATGATAAACCGGACTCGAAAATAAAAGAAGTGGTGCTGGATCATCATTTTCAAACACATATGCCTTCTTTCCTCGTAAGGACTGATCAATATCTATATTCTTATGAAGCAAGGCCCCTTTCTCTGTATCGGCAACGACCTCTCCATTCTTTCCAATCATCTGCACACGAACATCCATCCGCTTCGCTAAATAAGAAGCAATCAAGAGTGAATTCGGCCCTAGTGTCTCCACTTCTGCTTCCTTCTCTAAATAATTCATCGTGTAAATTTGTGCTTCTACACTTAACTTCTCTAAAGAACCTGCTGCATTATGATACATATTCTTTTCCAGTGCAATGTAAATCACCGTATAAAGAAGAAACAAAATCGGAATCAATAATCCTACTATACCAAGTACCATATTTCTTTTTAACGACATCTTATCACCTTTTAACAATCCAACTTATAACCAACGCCATAAATCGTCTTAATATGTTCTCCGCTTGCTCCAAGCTTCTTCCGAAGGCGCTGCACCATAATATCAACTGCTCTCGTATTTCCGCTATACTCAAAGCCCCATACTTTCTCTAATAGCTCATCGCGCATAAACACACGCTGCTTATTAGAAGCAAACAACTGGCATAAATTAAACTCACGGTACGTTAAATCAATTTCTTCTCCATTCACATGCACTTTTCGTTCCTTCGGATAAATGACTAACTCACCGGCCCGAATGACCTTATCATCCTTAGGTACCCCGTGCTTCATTACACGCCGTGCCATATTCTTCACCCGAAGAATCAACTCTGCATAATTGAATGGCTTCGTCACATAATCATCAGCCCCAAGCTGAAGACCAAGCAACTTATCATTCATCTGACTCTTCGCTGTTAACATGAGTACTGGAATATCTCGGTCCTTCTCCCTGAACAACCGAAGCAGCTCATAACCATCCGTATCCGGAAGCATCACATCTAAAATCAATACATTCGGCTCTTCATCCCACCTTTGCAGCGCCTCTTTTCCATCAGCGGCCGTAAGCACTTCATATCCTTCCATCTCTAGCTGCATCCGAATTAAATTCCGAATGCTCGACTCATCATCGACTACAAGTATTTTCATGGTTCCCCTCCTTTCGCAGTACATTTTAGTATAGCAAATATCCCATACAAAAAAAGAGTGCACTATCGAACATATGTTGAACGACAATACACTCTCTTTTATAAATCACTCTTACTTCGTATATCCATGCGGCTTACTTTGATGCCAATCCCACGCATGTTCAATGATTGTTTTCACATCTGTATATTGCGGGCTCCAGCCTAATTTTTCTTTTGCTTTTTGAGACGATGCAACAAGGCGCGCTGGGTCTCCAGCTCTTCTTGGCGCAACTTCTGCTGGGATTTCATGATTTGTTACTTCGCGAACTGCTTCAACAATTTCTTTTACACTAAATCCGTTACCGTTTCCTAAGTTATAAAAGTCACTGTCTCCGCCATTTTGTAAATCTTTCAGTCCAAGGAAATGAGCCGCTACTAAATCATCAACATGGATATAGTCACGAATACATGTACCGTCTGGTGTATTGTAATCATCACCAAACATCATGATTTTCTCACGTTGTCCTAAAGCCACTTGCAGTACAAGGGGAATTAAATGCGTCTCGGGACGATGATCTTCACCAATAATACCGCTTGGCGTTGCACCAGCTACATTAAAGTATCTGAAGATCTTATATTTTAAATTAGAAGCTTGGCTATACCAATGCAACATTTTTTCAATCGCTAATTTTGTTTCTCCATATGTGTTCGTAGGATTTGTTGGTGTTTCTTCTGAAATTAACTCAACATCTACATCTCCATATGTTGCGGCAGTTGATGAGAAGATAAATTTATCAATTTTAAACTCATCCATCACCTCTAGTAAGCATAGCGCACCGTATACGTTGTTATTATAGTATTGAAGCGGTTTTTCCATACTTACACCAACTAAAGAATCCGCTGCAAAATGCATGACTGCGTCAATTGTTTCTTGCTTAAAAATGTCTCTTAAGAAACTTTTATCGCGAAGATCACCTTTATAAAATTTCACGCCTTCTGCAATAGCATCTTCATGACCTGTTTGTAAATTATCAACTACAATTACAGATTGTCCTTCATCAACTAACTTTTTTACAGCATGAGAGCCAATATAACCAGCTCCGCCACACACTAAAATAGAACCCATGTTCTCCACACCCAACTTTTAATGAATTATTTTACCCTGCTATCTGCGGACAGAAAAACCTCTACATCAAAGAAGATAGGTAGAGGAGCACTGCCTGATCGATAAGAACCTTCCATCATTTTGGGGATAAAGCGCCCCACTGATGGAAGGTTCACTTTATAGTACTTTTTAACCTATAGAATATAGCTTATCTTCTTTTATTTTATAGGGCAAGTTAAATTCCAATTATTTCATAAAACCATCAACAATGATTATTTCGCTAAAACAGCTAGTTTTTCTTCTACTTTCTTCAAGTCCAGGGCAGAATCAATTTCAAAACTATCATTGCTACCAATTTTGTACAAATGAACATTTAAATTTTGAATGTTATCTTTTACAATATTATCCCAGTACAGTTCACTGAAATCTTCCTGATTTACTACTTCTTCTAGTTTCTTCACAATATGGATGCCATCTTCTTTTGACCAGTACGAAATACCACATAAGATGTAGTCATCGTTACCATCACCAATTTCAATATCATATACTTTACGATTTTCGTCATGCTTAATGATCCATTCATTACGGAAATCTTCTTTCTTCGCACTAAAGTATAGGGATGACTCTGGGTTCTCTATAAAAATATTACGGTGTAAATAAACATCCGCATCCATTACATATGCATCTTGTAAATATTCACGAACTAAATACATCGTATAAATGTTGTTATACACATTATATTTATCATTGTGCACAAGCTTCACATTATACTTCTCAACAAGATAATCAAATTTCTCTGCTAAATAGCCTGTTACGACAATAATTTCTTCTACACCAATTTCCTGTAAATATTCAATTTGACGCTCTAGCATCGGCTTGCCATTTACTTCTACTAATGATTTTGGAGTCGTTAACGTTAATGGACGTAAACGAGTTCCCATACCCGCCGCTAATAAAATCGCTCTCATGTTACTTCACCTCTATATTTTTTCGCTTTTGTAAATTCAGTTATATCTGCAACTGTTAATATAGCTCCTACAAGGATCGCAATACAACAAATAATTAACTTCCATGAAAACGGTGATCCTAATGCTAACATAGAAATGACAACCGCCCATGCAGAATACGTAATGTTAAGCGCCATCGCTTTTGTCGGTCCAATTTCATGAATTGCCTTATAGTAAAACACATAGGAAGCTGTTCCAACTAATGCAACCACAATGATTAAAATAAACTCGCTGCTCATCACAACTTCTTTTGTTAAGAAATGCCCTCCAACTGAAGGTAAAATAACAAGTCCATATGTGACTGCTGAAACAAGCTGACGAATTTGAAGTGCCTCTTCTGGAGATACTTCTTCATCTTTCATACCGTACGCACAGATAACACATTCTAAGCCCCAGCCAACGATACAAATAAGGACAAAAATAAATCCTAACATATAGTTTTCCGTTGCAAATCCATCGCCTGTAAATCCGAGTACGATAATAAATGCAATACTAATGATAAGTCCAAGCCAATTCCATGAACGAAGACGGTCTTTCAAAAACACAAATGCAAAAAATGCACCCACTGCTGGATATACAGCTGAAATCGCTGCTGTATAAGAAGCCCCGATATACTTTACAGCTAATACATAAAACGTCATCCCAATTGGTCCACCCATAAGTGCTCCTAACATAACGAACCGTCCACTTCTCGTTTTCAGCTTAGAAAGGGCCGTTTTGAGTTGACCCTTTATCGCCATATAGATCATCATCCATAATGTGGACATAAAGTCGTGTAAAAACGTACTAACTAGAGGAGCAAGAAACACAACTTGTTCTGTTGCTAACATCAGTTGTGAAGATAAAATAATCCCAATCAATACCGTATCTACAGCCCAAGCAAAACCAGAAAATATTCCATAAAATATGCCTTTACTTTGCACTTTTCTCATCGTTATATCCCCCACTACAACTCTAAGAAGAGCTGTAAGTTTTTCTTCGCACGATTATAGCGATCCATTCCATATGTCCCAAAATCACTGCCTGTTGCTTCTTTAATCTTCGTCCAAATACTCCATAAGAAATCTTGGAAAATCTTATTCATCAATATTCTTCTCTGGTAAGACTCTTCTACTTCCTCGTTAAAATAGTAGGATAAGAATAACTCCTCCTCTTCTGAAGAAAAGTCGCACTCTAAACTATGTGCTGCAATATCCCACATCGGATCGTTCATACCGCCATATTCCCAATCGATTAAGTATATTTTGTCTTCTCCACTCTTAACAAAGTTTTCAGGAACCGTATCATTATGACAAGCTGTTAACGTAACATCCATCGCCTCATACATATCCTTTAACCGCATTACTTTGTTCTTCACTTCTGCATAATCATCAAAGTTAGAGCCGTTTACTTTATTTAAAAGCCCTTCATAATGCTCTATTTTTTCAAACACATTGAAAGTATTATTCATTTCGGCATTTGAACTGTGTAATTGTTTTAATATATTCGCCGTTAACTTCATATTATCACTGCGTTTTGCCGTTTTCGGATTCAATGTTTCTGCGTTTGGAATTAACTCTGCTAATTTCACACCAGTTTCTTCATTAAAGTATAGAAGTTCTGCATCAATTCCTAATTGGCTCGCTAAATTAGAAGTTACCATTTCATCACGGCGACTAATCATATCTTCTGTACCGCTTCCTGGAATACGTAGCACATATTCGGATTTTCCAACACTTACTTTGAAATTCGTATTCGTCATACCACCAAATGGCTGAATATCTGTAATTTCATCTTTTGAAATAGAAAGTGCTTCCGAAACATATTTTTTAATTTGTCGTTCTTTAAACTCTGCTTCTTTTTTCACTAAGCGAGGATAGATTTTATTTTTCACAACTTCATATTGCTTCGGTGTATCAATCTCTGCCCATACAACATCTGGTAACTTTGCATAGCCGACATCGTACAACCTTGCAGCATCAAGAAGTAAATATTCATAGTTCACATATGGATTTTGATTATGACGGAATGTTGCTAACATGTTCATGAACACTTCATACGAGATTTTAGAAATCCCAACCATCTCACCATCAATACGATTTAACTGATGAATGTCCTTTGAAATTTTATACAGATAGCCATCTTGAATCTCAACAAACGCTTCATCACCAGATCCACTCTCATTTGTAATGAGTACACAGTCCGGTTCTGGATGATGTAACACTTGCACAAGTGCCTTCTCTTCGATTAAAATATCATCTTCAATTAATAAGAAATCATCTGTAATCAGTTCCTGAACCTCTGCTAGCGATGCCATTGATCCTGTCCACTTATATTTTGGATTTTCCACAAAGTGCACATTATGACGACCTGTCCAGCCTTCAAACTGCTCCTTCTTATAGCCAACAACCACCACAATTTTTTCAATGCCATTATTTTTAAGGATTTCTAAACTGCGATCTAACAAAAGCTTTTCCCCAACCGTTAACAAACCAGATGGTTTTCCAAACTCATGACGCTTACCAGCCGCAAGAACAACAGCTTGCGTAACCTTCTTGCCCTCTTTGCGATGGACTCTAAGCTTCTTCCCTTGGTAAGCCTCTAGCTCCTGTCGCATGTATTCAAAGCCTTTCTGGTACAAATAATAATTCATGTACTTCCCTGACTTTTTGCTATAGATGTATTGATTCTTCGTTAAATCATTCATAATATAATTCACTTTACCAACAGATATATTGCACTGCTCTGCAATCTTTTTTTGGTTCATCTGTGGATTTTGATTGATAACCTCTAATATATTTAATACTTGTTGCATAGAGCTCCCCTCCATCACCCGATTTCATCCGTTCATTTTTTGAACATGTGATTATCATATCATCTATGGACATAAACGTAAATATTTTGTAAATTTAATGTATGCTTTGTAAAGAACATCCTTTATGAATAATATTAACGAAAAAACATAATCAATAAAAGTATAAGGAACAACATATAAAAAGACTGTAGTTGCGTGTCAATTTATCACTGCTGTATACTTAAACTTATGATTGTAATCTCTTTCCATGCAATCTGAACCATAAAAAATTTGTCGTATCGATTAGAACAATGGAGGAATTTATTTTGGATTCAACACAGTTAACACCTTTAGAGCAAGCTCAAAAAGTGATGCTGGATATGCTCATAACGGTTCATAAAATCTGTAAAGAACATAATATTAAATTTTGGATCACAGACGGTACTTTACTAGGGTCTGTTAGACATAAAGGATTTATCCCTTGGGATGATGATGCAGATCTTGCTATGCTAAGAGAAGATTACGATAAATTTTTGCGCATTATTCCAAACCATTTACCAGAGCCATATAAACTAGAAACAGAAAAAGTAAACACACACGGCAAACATAACTGGACGAAAATTCTCTATCTAGATGATTTTGAATGGCAAGAAAGCGATGGTACACACCGAAAAGGAATATCCATTGATATTTTCCCATTTGACTACGTTTCAGAATCGGCAACGCCGTTAGAAAAAATTGTCCGAAAACTTGCCGCAATCAATTATCCTTCAAAAATAAACGGTCCTGCAGATGTAGCAAGAAGAATTCTAAACAAATCGAAATTCTTTAAACTATATGTAAAAGGTCTTAAAAAAACAAACACTGTAACATACGGAATGGAAACCGGCTATTACAGATGGCATAACTTCGAGCTTAGTGAAATCTTCCCGTTAAAAGAAGGAATTTTCGATGGACACATGTTCCCTGTTCCAAATGATGCAGATCGCTACTTATCAGGAATGTATGGAGACTACATGCAAATACCAGAAGAAAGTAAACAAAAAGCTCATATGCAAAATTTAAAAGTTGGATAGGCTACACATATAAGATTTGGACAAAAATAAGGCGCTACCTATCCTTTATACATAAAGGATAGGTAGCGCCTATTATTTACTATATAAATACAAATTGAAAAACCGACATAAAATCCTTCTTTTCAGGTGGGAGAGAGCATCCAGCCATGCATAGAAGCGGTCAGACCCTTTTCCTGCCCCATGCCAAGGAAAAACAGAGAGAGAAAACAAGTAGCAGGTCACCTTTTGCTGTTCTTAGCAGCTTATATATGAGACATCAAAAAAAGTCTAATGTCCCATTACAGGATCATTAAGCTTATTCCTTATACTCAACTACTATTTTGTTAACTCTAAATGAGCTTTTAATTTATTAGACAAATCTTTACGATCTTTATCAGGAACGAAATAGTACCAAACACCATCCTGCTTATGACCGTCACCAGGAATTTGAATTTCCTCTTTTTTATTCATCGCAGCTTTATAATTACTTTGAAGATCCCACATTTGATCTTGATTTAAATTTGTTTTTACGTTTTTCTCAACAGCACCTAACATCGTGCCAAGTTTTGTAATAGATGATATGTTCGCGCCTTTACTAATAACCGCTTCTAGCACTTGACGCTGACGCATTTGACGACCAAAGTCACCGCGTGGATCTTCCTTACGCATACGCGTATACTTCAGTGCCTGCTCGCCATTTAGATGAATGTTCCCTTTCTCAAATGACATACCTTCAAGCGTAAATGCTAAGTCATTATTCACATCGATCCCGCCAACAGCGTCAACAATATCACGGAAACCTTCCATATTTACTTCAATATAATAATCAATTGGAATATCTAAAAAATTTTCAACCGTCTTCACAGACATATCAATTCCACCAAATGCATACGCATGGTTGATTTTATCTTTCTTCCCTTTCCCAACAATCTCCGTATATGTATCACGAGGAATACTTACAATTTCCATCGAACTTTGCTTCGGATTTAATGTTAATAACATAATCGAATCCGAACGCCCTTTATCTGCCCCACGCTCATCTGCACCTAATAATAAAATAGAAACAGGTTGTTTATTTCCTAACTTCACATCAGTAGAACGTTTCTCAGAATGATCTCGTTCAAGCGGCGTATACACTTTATCTATTGTCCCCGAAACGGATGAGTACAGATAATACGCATAACCGCCTCCTGCAATGACAAGAACGCCGATAATACCCAGTATCCAAAATAGAATTTTTTTCATTATGTAACCTTCTTTCTTGAATCAGCTTTATAGGTTTTTAAGGAATAAAGTACCACACCCATTATACATGGGATTAGTTTCTATATCCAAATTATTCTATAATTTCATACATATATGTTTTCTCATTAGATACCTTACCATACACAAAAAGCCTCGTCTTATCTAGCATAGGATAAGACGAGGCTTTTTCACGTTTACATTATTTCTTCAAAAAAATTGATGATATGTCTAGCAAATCATAAAGAAAGCATTTACAAGATCATATTCACTTCATACATTCTGCTTCTTGGTAGCCATCCTTATTATTCGACTGCCATTTCCATGAGTCCGCGCACATTTCTTCAAGCCCGCGCTTTGCTTCCCATTCTAATTCACGTTTCGCTTTAGATGCATCTGCAAAACATACAGCAACATCTCCAGGACGACGCTCTGTAATTTTATATGGAACGGACTTTCCTGAAACTTTCTCGAATGCTTGTACCATCTCTAGCACGCTATATCCAGTACCTGTACCAAGGTTATATGTATCTACACCTGTTGTATGTAATACTTTTTCAAGAGCCTTCACATGTCCATTCGCAAGATCAACAACGTGAATATAATCACGGACACCTGTACCATCTTTTGTCGGATAATCGTTTCCAAATACACTTAGTTCTTTTAACTTACCAACTGCTACTTGCGTTACATATGGCATTAAGTTGTTCGGAATTCCATTTGGATCTTCTCCAATACGCCCACTTTCATGTGCACCAAATGGATTGAAATAACGAAGTAATACAACACTCCACTCAGAATCAGCTACAACTACATCACGCATCATTTGTTCAATCATCAACTTTGTTTGACCGTATGGGTTTGTTGCATTTAAAGGAAATTCTTCTGTAATTGGTGATGTTTCAGGAAGACCATATACCGTTGCTGATGAACTAAAAATCATTTTCTTTACATTATGCTTCTGCATAACATCGCATAATATTAATGTACTTGTAATGTTGTTATGATAATAAGTAAGCGGAATTGCTACTGATTCTCCAACTGCTTTTAAGCCAGCAAAATGAATGACTGCTTCAATTGTATTTTCTTTAAAAATCACATCGATTGCATCACGATTTAGAAGATTTTCTTCATAAAATTTAAACTGTTTTCCTGTTATTTCTTTCACTCGATTCAACGATTCTACTGAACTATTAGAAAGGTTATCAACTACTATAATATCATAACCATTATTTAATAATTCCACGCATGTATGACTGCCGATATATCCTGCTCCACCTGTTACAAGTATCGCCATAATGAAGACCTCCCAGGGTTATTTATTTCTTATTTATTAGCTTTTCATTACTTCTCTTTGTGAATTCCAAACAGAATGAGTTCCAACACATTATATCTATGTACTTCCTATTTTTCATTTTTCATCAAGAAAGCCCAATTGTATAAAAGGGAATTGGGCCTTCTTTAGGCCATGACTATTTCTCTAAATCCGGCTTAGACACAAGCTTCGTATACACAATAAAGCGATCCGGAGCATCACCAATATACTCAAACGGATAACATGTCGTTAACGTTAATGTCTCATAATCAGTTAGAACGATAATCGTCTCATCATTCGCTCCCGTAATTTTGAAATCTGTTATTTCATAAACACACTCACCATACGGCGTTGCGAATTTGATTTGATCACCTTTCTTCACATCTTCCAGCTTACGAAAACTCGTATTCCGGTGTCCGCTTAACACAACATTCCCGCCTTGTCCTGGCAACGTACTCCCAGCAAAATGTCCGACTCCTGATTTCAGCTCTTTCGGGTGCGTCCCTTCTACAACAGGAACCTCATAAGAAAGAGAAGGAAACTTCAATTCACCAAGCTTCTCTCCTGGATCAGGAATTTTAGACCAAATTTGTTTAAACTCTTTTTCAGCCTCTACAGGCTTATACGGTGTAACAACTGTATGAGCTAACAATGTTGTTTGCTTTGTAAGTTCCCAGCCGAAAAAAGCAATAATCCCAAGACCTAACAAAATAATGGAAACAGGAATCCCGATGATTACCCATCTCCATTTTGACTTACGCTTATGTACTTTCTTTCGCTTTTCCATAGAGCGTATTACGCTTGTTCTACTTTACGAGCTAATCGTACTGCTGGAACTAATGCAGCTGCACCTAGAAGTACAATTAATCCCCCAATTAGCATGTAAGTTTGTTCATTAGATGCTGTATTTGGCATTTCAGCATTTGGCATTGGAACAAAATGACCAGTTGCATTTAGCTCACGCTTTGCTTCCATCGCAACTTTCAATGAATTTACCAAGCTTTTAAAGTTAGCTGCTTGTACCATTTCTCTCGTTGGGTTAATTGTCGCAAGTAACTTTCCATCTAAATCTTTTAATTGAATTAATAAGTTATTATCCTTACTAATTGTATAGTTTAAAAGATCCAACGAATTTCCCTTTTCATCTACAAGTGCTACTTGTAGATGTGCAAGTTTCGCACTATCCAAGAATAAGCGAAGCATTTCTACTTTTTGCTCAGTTTTTAAACTCATTAACCCTTGCTGCATGTGCAGCCGGTGTAGCGAATGCTGTTCAACCGAGAGCAAGTGCAGCGACTAATGAGCCTGTTTTCATGACACCTTTGAAATTCATAGCTATTTCTCCTTTTTATAACAATTTATTAATTTAAATATATCATAAGCAATCCTATGTAGGACAACCTAATTGTGTGTATATCTTTTTACTAGATATAAAAAATGAATGGTTCCCATTCTTTGTACAATCATTAAACGTTATATTCACCTTTTTACCTGCTATTTCCTCACACACTTGAATCTAATAAACTATGCAGTGCTAATACATGTGCTTTTGCTACATCCATGACATGTACATAATCACCGACCGCACTACCATCTTTTGTACCGTATCCACCGTCTATCATAAAACTCTCCTCTTGTTTTTTTACTATATGCAATAAAACATTTGGTACAATATATGTTTCTGGGCGATGGTCTTCACCTATTTTCCCATCTGTATGAGCACCTATAGCATTGTGGTAATGAAGAGACATATAACGCCTTATAAAAATCTTCTAAAGCCTGTTCAATAATAAGCTTAGAATTCCCTTGAAAGACAACTGGGAATGGGACATATATTTCCTGCAATTGATCTTTATAAGGCATACCATGAACTGATATAGATGATGAAAAAACAAAATGTTTAATTTGATACGTGATCATTGTTAGTAACGGTGGTAAAATCCTTTATAACAGCTCGATGTTTTTGTGATAGCAGTTCTTTCACAACATGACTCCCGATATAACCCGCACTGCCGATTACCAGTATCACTTACCTACTTAAAATAAAAAAGTGCATTCAAAAAAAGAATGCACTTTTTATAATTTATTTCGTTACAACTTGCTTTGCTAATACCTCTTTAACAGTAGCGATAACCCTTTCTTGATCTTCCACTGTCATACTTGAACCAGAAGGTAAACATAAACCTTGACTAAACAGCTTATCAGAAATACTATCTGTATCACCATGAGTATAATATTTAGAACCTGCGAAGACAGGCTGTCTATGAAGCGGCTTCCAAACTGGACGCGCTTCAATATTTTGTGCCGCTAAAGCTTCAATCACATCTAAATACGTAACACCTGTTACCTTTTCATCAATTAATAATGTAGATAACCAACGATTTGGAACTGCATCTTCGAATTCTGGCATAAATGTAATTCCAGGTAATTCACCTAAAGCTGTTTTATAGCGAGTAAAAATATCACGACGTGCTTGCACACGATTATTTAATACTTCCAACTGCGCTCGTCCTACACCAGCCACAATATTACTCATACGATAATTATAACCAATATGACTATGTTCATAATGAACTGCTGGATCACGTGCTTGTGTCGAAAGGAAGCGTGCTTTTTGAATCGCCACTTCATCATTAGAAACAAGCATGCCACCACCAGAAGTCGTGATAATCTTGTTACCATTGAAAGAGAAAATACCAAACTTACCAAATGAACCAGTTTGCTTCCCTTTATAAGTTGTTCCAAGTGATTCCGCAGAGTCTTCCACAACTAGTACACCATACTTATCACAAACATCCATAATTTCATCCATCTTTGCACTTTGTCCAAATAAATGAACAACAATTACTGCTTTCGGAAGTTTTCCTGAAGCTTTTGCATCTTCAAAAGCTTTCTCAAGTGCAACTGGAGACATGTTCCATGTATCAGGCTCTGAATCTATGAAAATTGGTTCGGCCCCTTGATACGCAATTGGATTTGCACTTGCTGCAAACGTTAATGAAGAACAAAATACAGTATCATCTCTATTAACACCTAACAGTTGAAGTGCTAAATGGATTGCTGCAGTACCTGCGCTAACAGCAGCGGCACTTTTCACTCCAATATATTCTGCAATTTGATGTTCAAATGCATCTACGTTAGGTCCTAGTGGCGCAATCCAGTTTTGCTCGAATGCTTGATTTACATATCTTTGTTCATTTCCGCTCATGTGTGGTGGTGATAAAAAGATTCTTTTGTTTTCCATGCTTCCATTACACTCCTTATGGTAACGTAACTTATTTTATAACTCTTGCGGGCAAACCTACTGCTGTACAAGAAGATGGTATATCATGAATGACTGTTGCTCCTGCACCAATTATACTCCATTGGCCAATTTTTCGATTCGGGATAACAATTGCCCCTGCACCTATTTGTGTACCTTCATTAACAAAGACTGTTCCCGTTAACGTCGCATTTGGAGAAATATGTGCAAAATCACCAATCTGATTATCATGTTCTATCACTGCTGCAGTATTAACAATAACATGCCTTCCAATTATAGTATCCGCATTAATAACTGCTTTAGGCATAATAACAGTTCCAAATCCAATGGAAGCAGACTCACTCACTACAGCAGTTGGATGAATAATTGTCTCATAACTTCCATCCTTCAATTCTAACTGCTCAACTATCCTTTTTCGTACAGCATTATGTCCAATCGCAAGCACAATTTTAAATCCAATCTCTTCTATTATTTCTTTAATAGAAGAGATTGGTCCATAACATATGCCCTGGTCCTCACTTAAACATTCATATTTATCATCAAATATAGCAACAATCTCATAACCTGTATTTGCATGAATCATATCTATAATAACTTTCGCATGCCCACCTTGACCAATTAAAGCTATCTTTTTCATTTCACCACTTCTTTATTTGAGTTTAATCCTGTAAATTTCTGCATCGTCACATGACCTTGTTGACTAATCCCTTCTGATTTAAAAACCTTTGCAACTGTTAAAAATAAAATCTTTATATCTAACCAAAGGGACTGATTATCCACATACCAAACATCTAATTTAAATTTATCTTCCCAAGAAATTGCATTTCGTCCATTTACTTGCGCCCATCCAGTAATACCAGGGTGCACTTCATGACGTCTAGCTTGTTGGGAGGTATACCGTGGGAGATATTCCATTAATAATGGACGAGGTCCTACTAAACTAATATATCCTTTTATTACATTAATAAGTTGTGTTAATTCATCTAGACTTAACTTTCTAAGTAATTTACCAAATGATGTTAAACGAACATTATCTGGTAAGAAATTACCCTCTTCATCTTTTGCATCTGTCATTGTACGAAACTTGTATACATAGAAGGGTTTTCCATGTAAGCCTGGACGTTGTTGTTTGAAAATAATAGGGCTACCTAGTTTGAACCTTACAAGAAGGGCGACAATTAAAATTATAAAAGACAACAACATCAGAGTTAAAACTGCTGTAAGAGCATCAAAAGCCCTTTTCATAATATCCATCACACGCCTTTAATTATTTACTAATTGCTTCTTGACACTTTCTAAACCTTTAATTTCATATAAATTATTAAAATTAATATACATTATTTCTGAGTTTTCACATTTCACACAATTACGTGTATCCAGGATAACAGTTTTTTTTGCATGTTCTAAAATACTGGTCTCATTTAGATGCTTAAATTCATTATGATCTGTTAAAACAAGTACACAATCTGCATCTATAATCGCTTCTTCAAAGTCATATAGATTAAATACTACTTGTTGTTGATGGACATGTGGATCATGTACCGCTACTTCATATCCTTTAGCTGTTAATAAATCTACAATTGTCATCGCAGGACTTTCTCGAACATCATCAATATTTCCTTTATAAGTAATGCCTAGAACAGCAACCTTCCCATTACTTGGAACTATTTTTTCTATTTGATCTGTAATAAATATCGGCATAGAATTGTTTATTTCTCTAGAATTTGAGATTAGTACGGATTGTTCTGGTGCCTTTTCGATGATGAAATAAGGATCGACTGCTAAACAATGGCCTCCAACACCTGGTCCTGGTAGGTGTAGATTCACACGCGGATGATGATTAGCTAAACGAATTACATCTAATGCATCAACATTTAACTCTTGAGAAATTTTGACCAATTCATTTGCAAGTGCAATATTAACATCACGATACGTATTCTCCATTAACTTAGACATTTCAGCTGTAACAGCAGTAGTCTCTAATATCTGTCCTTTAACGAAGCTACGATATAGCTCTGCAGCCTTGCTAGTAGAAATATCATTGATTCCCCCAACAATTCGTGTATTTTCAACTAACTCAATTAATATACGTCCTGGTAACACTCGTTCTGGACAATGGGCTAGATAAATATCTTCTCCTACAATCCATCCATGTTCTTTGAAAATTGGCGCCACTACATCATCAATTGTTCTCGGAGGAATTGTAGATTCAACAATAACTACATTTCCTGGTTTTACAAAGGGTACAATAGATTTTGTCGCCCCAATTACATAATCTAAGTTTGCAGTATGATCTGCATTATGCGGTGTTGGTACCGCAATGATATATGCATCTGCATGAGTTGGTTGAAGACTAGCTTTTAATCTTCCCTTCCCAATCATTTCTTTAACTAATTCTCCCAAACCAACTTCCTCAATGTGGATTTCCCCTTGATTAATCATTTCTATCGCAATTGGATTTACATCTACACCTGTTACAGTATAACCAGCTTTTGCAAACATTGCTGATGTGGGTAATCCAATATAGCCTAGTCCTACTACGCATAAATTTTTACTCATTGCTATTTCCTCCTATTTGATTATACTTTCAATTTCTTGAATGTATTTATGTGCTAAAGCTTTTCGACTAAATTTCCTTTGCACGTATTTATAACCTTTAAGACCCATTTCATCTAATCGTTCTCTATTATGATAGAATTCTAATATTTTCTCTTTAAACTGGATAATATCTTCAGGATCAACATAAACTCCACATCCACTTTCCTCTACTAATTCTCTAGCAGCTCCATCAATTCCAAGTAAAATCGGTTTTGCACATGACATATAATCAAACACTTTATTAGGATATACTGTCTTAAATGTATCTACCTTTTTCAAAACTGCAGTACAAATATCTGAAGCATTACAAAAATCAGGAATAACTGCCTTTGGTTGCGAGTCAATAAATATAATATTTTGTAGCCTTTCACTCTTAACTCTTTTTTTCAGTCGTGCTTTTTCCATCCCATCTCCAACTAATAGAAAAGCTATATCTTCATATTCTTCGCATGCCTTCGCAAGATTTAAAAGACTATCTAAATTATTCGCTAGCCCATGTGCCCCCATATAAGTAACGACAAACTTATTTTGCAAACTGTATTTTTCACGAACCCAGTTATCTTTTTCACCTGGTTCGAAAATATCTAAATCTGCCCCATTTGGGATAAAAGTTATTTTATCTGGAGAAATATGTTTCTTCTCAATTAATACATTACGAAACGCAGGAGTTAAAACATTGATTTTATTCGCAAACTTATAAGACATTTTTTCAACAAAAAAAGCCATTTTTATTAATGGCTTACTCTTTAAAACCCCAGTATCAATAGCCGATTCTGGCCATAAATCTCGAACTTCAAATATCATCGGTATTCTTTTAAACCATTTTGTAAAAATACCAGTAACCCCAACAAATAACGGCGGAGAAGTTACAATTACAATATCATGACTTTTCACCCTGAAAAGAATAGCTGTTAATGAAGAAACTGTAAACGAAAAGTACCCCCATAGCCTTCCAAAAAATGACTTATTATAAGCTTCAGATACATATGTTCTTAGTACTTTTACATTCGGGGAATACTCCTCTGCTACAATCCATTTTCCTTTATACTTCTCTTCTTTTTTACCCGTAGTGTAATGTACAGTCCCAGCCACAACTGTAATCTCATGTCCTTGCTCTTCCCAATACTTAACAAATTGATTAAATCTAGAACCACCTGGGTCATCTTTTCCTAAAAAATACTGATGAAGTAATAAAACCCTCATAATTTTTATGCTCCTACTAATTTATTTTTTTATAATACTCTATAAGTTTTTCCGATTCTCTTTCCCAATTAAATTTTTCATAAATATATTTCTTTCCATTATTAGATAAATAACTTTTCAAATTTTCATCCGAACCAATCTTCAATATCAGATCTGCAATCTTGTTTATATTTTGTGGATCTACAAAATATCCCGCATTACTACACCCTATTTTCTTTTCCCATTTCGGGAAGTCACTTGCAATAAATGGGATACCTAAAGTCATATACTCGAAAATCTTATTGGGGCTTGTCTCAGCATGATCAACAACATCTAATATTGTACATAAACCTATATCTGATTTTATTACATATGAAAAAGCTTTCTCTTGAGGAAGCTTTCCTAAATAGTCTACATATTTCCAACCATTCAATTTCTGAAGCTCATTTATTTCTTTTGAATCTGGACCAATTAGCCATAATCTGCAACTATAAGTCTTATTTATTTCTTCTAAAGCTTGTACTATCTGTCTCAAACCCCGTTGCTCACTGATTCCACCAACGTAAACCACCCTTATATAGTTACTCTTTGAGATTAGCTTACTTAATTCATAAGCCCTCGTTATTAGTTCACCCTGATGAATTGGCGCATTCTCAATTAACAATGCATTTTTATATTTGGCAAGTAAACCTTCTTGTGTAACAATAAATCCATCAAAACACCTTGATGCCATTAACTCTAAACCTGTAACTACTTTAGCAATAAGTTTCCTATAAGAATAGGGAATCCATTCCCGAATTAATATTCTTTTTGAAAAATCTTCGTGAGTATCATAAATAACTTTTTTATTAAACATTTTCAACAAAAATCCTAATAATATCGTGTCAGGATTATGCAAATGAACTATTTTAGACCTTGTCTTAAGTATTTTACAAAGTAATTTAGGTTGCAAGATAATTCTACTTAAAAAGTTTTTTGATTTTGGAATTGCGAAGATTTGTATATTACCTATTTTCTCATCATAATCTTTTCTAGCAAGCAAACTAACCTCATAACCACTATTTTCTATAGTTTTTGCTTGTTTTTGGTATACCCTTATATCCTTATAATCGTGTATAGGAGAAACTATACATACCTTCTTAGCTTGATTCATATGCATTCTCCTCCATTATTTAATCTGAAATCTTAGAAAACAAATCTTTAGCTACATTTTCCCATTTATACTTAGGAATGATTTCATACCAATATTCTTTTTTATCTTTATTTTTAACGAACTCTTTTAGCATTTCTTTAATTTCTTGCGCATTATTATAAATAATGGGTCCCTTATCGACGTCCTTCATTAATTTACCAACTGGATCTTGATTATTAGCCAATATGGTTAAAATAGGTGATTTAACTCCGAAATACTCGTAGACTTTTCCAGGGATCTGACAACCATATTTATTGCCCCACAATAATAACCCATCACTATTATGCATATAATCTTGCGCCTCTTCATAAGGAACCCGTGATAGAAGAGATACACATTTTATATCTTTTAATTCTTTTTTAATCTTTAAATTATCAACTCCTCCTACCAAAACTATATTAATTTGATCAAAAATATCCTTCTCTTCCTCTTCTAAGGCTTTCAATGCTTCAATTAAAGGCCTAGTATCTCTCAACTCAGTATATATTTCACCAGTATGCACTAAATTAATTTTATCCTTTTTTAATAAACCTATGAATTTCTTTGAGTTTTCTCGTGAATATTCTTCAAATCCCCTATAAACAATAGCAGTTCTACTTTTAGGTATACTATAGCTACTTATATATAAATCCCTTGTTTCCTCAGTAGTAAATAGAAATTTATCACTCTTTTTAACAACATTACGTTCCAACCACTTTTCAACATTACGTTTTAATAAACTTTCTCTGGATCTATAATATTCAAATGTCCAAGGATCACTCCAATATGTTATCCATTTCACCTCTGGGTTATTTTTTTTTAATTTCAAGCCAGCTAAATGACAAGAAGGGGTTTCATGCGTTGAAATAATGATATCTACTTTATTTTTTTTTATTAGTTTATCTCCTATCTTGGCGGCATTGTTTTTCCATTCAATATAAGAATCTGGAATAGCTAAATTCCTTTTTATAGATGATTTTAAAATATTTTTTTTGCTAGCCTTCGCAGGAGAATCATTACCAATCTGCCTACTCTTCTTAGGATAAATTCTTTTATATATTGATCCCATATCTACTCTAATTACTTTAATGTTTGTATTTATTTTATATAAAAGCTCTTCATCATAATTTATAAAATCTTTAGGATAATCTGGTGTGAGTACCATCACTTCATTCCCCATCACCTGCAAATGATTAACATAATTTAACATTCTAATACTCGCAGAATTGTTTATAGGCGGAAAGTGATTTGCTATAAATAAAATCTTCATGTCCCTTTAGCCCCTTAAATATCAATAAAATTTCAAAATACTGTACATTGTTATACCAATTAAAATCATAAAATAAACTATCGCCAATGGCATTTTCTTATGTTTAAAATATAAATTTGCATTCTGATACCCATAAAAAGCTAACAAAATCATAAATGGATAGAATAAACATATATGTCTAATTGTAAAAGATAACATGCTTACAGAAATATAAACTACAATAAAGCTAAACATAATTGTTGCTACATTACTATTTGAAAAAGACTTCCTAATTCCAATTAATACATAAGGCATCAAAAATAATTGCACAATAGTACCTATACTTAAAAAATTCCGCTCCAATTCAGATGAAAAAATAGGAAAAGGAGTAATAGATAAATATACAATTCTTAGAAAAAAACCCACATATAAAGGAGCATTAAAAACGTATTGAGCTAAACCATCAGTTCTCTCCGTTCTATAATCAGCATAAATTTCATAGTAATTAAATATTGTATTAACTAAAGAAGTATTAAAAATGAGTATAAATAACAAAACAATTATAGAAATACTCATTATATTTTTTAGTTTTAATGGTTTATTTTTCGAATTACGGTATGCTGCCCACATTGTAAATATTATCTGAATCACTAAAAAGTAAGCCGACATATAACGAATTTCATAAAGTATTACAAATAATATAAACATTCCACAAATAGCCATAGATTTTTCCCATAAATTAAATTTATAAAAACCTAATGCAAGGTATATTACAAGTACCATTATGAAAGTAACTACAATATCTCTAAAAACATGCGCAGCATTAAAACTCATTATGGGTGAGCACCCTACTATTACTGCTGCTAGAAAAGCAAACCTTTGTTTCAACCCCATATAATTCATACTTATTTTATATACAAATACAGAAATAAAAGCCAGCAATAAACCATTAAAAAAACGAGGAACTAATGTATGGTATCCATCAAAAAAAGATGCAATTCGAAAGAATATACTTACCAAGTATGTGTATCCTAACGAGTTAGACATCCAAAAAATTTCTTTAAGACTAGAATAATCAAAAATACCTAAACTTTCATACGCATATGCTGCTTGTTGTTCGTAAACTAAATCATCACTTCCACCAATATAATAAGGTACTCCATATCTATCTATATATATGTAGTACATTAAAATACTTATTAAGACATTAAAAATAAAGATAATATGAAATAACTTAACCTCTTTACGTCCTAATCTTAAGGTTAAGATTGTGCCTATAAGATAAAAAAATACTAAAAAAACTAATGTTGTAAGCATGTATAATTTACCTCTTAACTAACGTTTTTTATCCTTTTCCTTAAAAATAATTCTTTTAATTCTATAATTAGTTGTCGTTGAAATACCAAAGAAGCCGTTATGTAAAACACGGCTCCCAACGAAACCACTAAAACTAGCTGAATTGTCATATCTAACTGCTTTATAAAATTCAGTATCACCAATACAGTTCCCATCATAACTAATGAAGCTTTTATAGAACTCATAAAACTTTCTAAAAACTCTTTCAAACAAGAACCCACTAATGTTCGAATCACAAATGTGTAATTTGTAATTATGTATACCACTTGATGGCAACAATATCCCATAGCTACTCCCGTTATTCCACCAAAATATGCTCCGGTGATAATTAAGGGCACTTGAGAAAACAGCATAAAAAAGTGCCACTTAAATCCTAAATCTACTCTTCCCCTGGCCATTACTAATGCCCCAATTGGATTGACAATAGCTCTTGTTATTCCAACAAAAGAGAGTATTTGAATAAGTAATACACTAGGCATCCATTTCTCTCCAAAAATAACAGGAACTAAAATTGGAGCAGATATAAATAAACCAAAAAAATAAGGGAAATTTATACAACTCAAAATCTGAATGATTTTAAAGTATGATTTTTTTAGCAAAGATATATCATTTTGCATCTTAGAAAATATAGGAAATGCCACTCTTGTCACTATGGGATTAATCTTTGAAATAGGTAATATTATAAGATTGAAAGCAATAGTATAATAACCTAGAGCTTTTGAACCAAGTAGACTTCCAATAATTATATAATCCAGATTAGAATTGATGTAATGAATTGTTCTTTCACCTAATTGATATAAACCAAAACTTACGAAAGATTTCACTTCACTAAATCTAAAGTACATCATAGGCTTCGATACATTTTTACTAATAAAAACATATCCACACATTTTCATAAAGTTAATAAATATTTGACCAATAACTAATGAGTAGACATCATAGCCTATATAAGCAAGAGTTATGGTTAATAAAAAACCTGATATAGCCGCTATTATTTCTATCTTTGCTAGAATATCAAATTTAAGCTCTTTTTGATGTAAAACCATAGATTGTTGGCCTATTGGATTAATCAAAAATATTACTGCTATTAAGCATAATAAAATGCTTAATCTTGGTTCATGATAAAAATATGCTATAACTGGAGTAAATCCAATAATAACTAAAGTTAATAATAACCCTAACATTATATTAAACCAATAAAGACTCGATAATTGTTTTTTAGTTAAATTCTCTTTATAAATTATAGCGTTAGTAATTCCCATATCCGAATATAATTGAGCAAACCCTACAACTACCATAATAGTAGTCATTAATCCTAATGATTCAGGCGGAAGTATTCTAGATACTATAACCAATTGAATTATTTGTAAACTAGAAACAATTAGTGCTGATGTTGTAGTCCATTTAGCTCCACTAAATGCTTTTTGCTTTAAATTTGTAATCATACAAGGTATCCTCTCACCTAACTTAAACACAAAGATAATAATTTTTTAATAAATATCATATTTTTTTCCACCAAGTGCTGTTAAATATTCATTTTATCTATTACTTTTTGACGATTATTAGTTAAATCTAATAAGAAATCTCTTAAATGATTACCTTCTAAATTAGAAATATATTGTACTAAATACGGTAATTCGGCACTTAATTCATGATTAGATTTACCAATGTATATCTTGGGATAAATTTGCTCTTTATGCACTTCATCATCCTTTAATAATTCTTCAAAAAGTTTTTCCCCAGGGCGTATCCCAGAAAACTTAATTCCAATATCCTCGACCTGATAACCAGATAGTTTAATAAGATTTTTAGCTAAATCAACAATTTTAACAGGTTCTCCCATATCAAGAACGAAAATCTCCCCACCTTTAGCTAAAGATCCAGCTTGAATAACCAAACGTGAAGCCTCTGGAATTGTCATAAAATAACGAATCATATCAGGATGTGTAACAGTAACCGGTCCACCCTTTTGAATTTGTTTCTTAAATAAAGGAATAACACTACCACGACTTCCCAGTACATTGCCAAAACGAACAGCTACAAAACGAGTATTACTGACTGTGTCCATATGTTGCACAATCATTTCTGCAATACGCTTCGTTGCCCCCATTACACTTGTTGGGTTAACAGCTTTATCTGTAGAGACCATAACAAATGTGTTTATACCAAAAGTAGCCGATGCTTCCGCAACATTTTTCGTACCAATAATATTATTTTTTACAGCTTCCTCTGGGTTCCTTTCCATAAGTGGAACATGTTTATGTGCCGCTGCATGATACACAATGTATGGGTTATGCTTCTTCATCACTTCAAACATTTTATTACGGTCTTGCACATCCGCAATTTCTGTTGTAATTTCGATGGAATCTTTATATAGTGAACGCAATTCCATTTCAATTGTATAAATGCTGTTCTCACCGTGACCAAGTAATACAATTTTACCTGGTTTAAATTTCATGACTTGGCGACACAGCTCGGAACCAATTGATCCTCCAGCGCCAGTTACTAAGATTGTTTTTCCTGTAATCTTTTCACCAATACCTGCATCATCTAATTTCACAGGCTCACGTCCTAATAAATCTTCTACTTGTACATCACGAAACTCATTAACAGAAACTTTCCCATCCAGAATATCTTCTAGCATTGGCACAATTTGTGTTTTTGCCTTCGTTTTTGTACATGCTTCAAAAATTCCATTCACTTCTTTACGACTAAGGGAAGGAATAGCAATAATAATATGTTCAATTTGATAACGATCAACAACCCGTTGAATGTCTTCTCTTGTTCCTACAACAGGGATATTGTATATTTCTAACCTTTGTTTCCTTAGATCATCATCAACAAATGCTACCGCTTCTAAATGTGCCTCATGACTTTTTTGAAGCTGACGTACAATCATCGCTCCTGCTGAACCCGCTCCTACAATTAATGTACGAGCTTTATCTGTTTTCTTTGAAATGTATGTATCACGGAAAATAAGCCATATAAATCGTGAACCACCAATAAGTAGCATATGGAACATCCATGCGATTGCTAAGATGCGGAAATAAATATCGTGATTAATAACTTGCTGAACGATTGCAGTCACGATAATAGAGAATGTAACGGCTTTGAAAATATTTTCTAACTCTCCTATACTTGCATACTCCCAAGCTTTTTTGTACAACTTGTAAATTGCAGCAAACACATGATGACTACAAAGTAACGTAATTGAACTAATAATAAGTGTAGTTGGAATATTGTCTAATGCATTAGGATGAATAAACCAGTAACTCAAGTATACCGATGTTAAAACAATGAATGAATCTAATAATACTAATAATGAGAGCCTATTTTGATAACTCAAGACACACGTTCCTTTCTTTTATATAACTTTAAAATAAGAGTCCTTCCCACACCTAACATTTTATAAACCATGCCCTATATTTAAAAACAGCCTATTTTTCAGTTATATACAATCTATACGTTTAAAAGTTCTTTCTGTACAAGTTCATTCATATACTTCACAAGTTCATCTTTTAATTCATCATGCTGAAGCGTCATTTCAATCGTTGTCTGAATAAAACCTAATTTCTCCCCAACGTCATAACGCTTACCTTCAAAGTCATATGCAAATACACGTTGAATTTCATTTAATCGCTGAATCGCATCCGTTAGCTGAATTTCTCCACCCGTACCTGTTTGTTGGTCTTCTAGGAACATAAAAATTTCTGGTGTTAATACGTAACGCCCCATAATCGCTAAGTTCGATGGTGCTGTTCCTTGCGCTGGTTTTTCCATAAATCTGCTCACCTGATAACTGCGTCCCTTTTGTTCTAATGGATCGATAATACCGTAGCGATGTGCTTCATTTTCCGGCACTGTTTGTACACCGATTACTGATGATCTCGTTGCTTCATATTGATTCATTAATTGACGTAAGCATGGTGTTTCCGCTTGAACAATGTCATCACCAAGTAATACAGCAAACGGTTCGTTGCCAATGAATTTACATGCGCACCATACAGCATGCCCGAGTCCTTTTGGTTCTTTTTGTCTTATGTAGTGAATGTTAATTTGGGAAGACACTTGTACTTTTTCAAGCATTTCGTACTTCCCTTTTTCTAGTAGATTTTGTTCTAGTTCAAAAGAGTGATCAAAGTGATCTTCAATTGCACGCTTTCCTTTACCCGTTACGATGATGATGTCTTCAATTCCAGATGCAATTGCTTCTTCCACAATGTACTGAATCGTCGGTTTATCAACGATTGGCAACATTTCTTTCGGCATTGCTTTTGTCGCTGGTAAAAATCTTGTCCCCAGCCCAGCTGCTGGAATGATGGCTTTTTTTACTTGTTTCAACTTGTATTGTCCCTTATCCTTTATTATATTTATATATAGATATAATAAAGGTTCCAACAATTTTATAATCATAACGGGCATCTAACCCGACCTCACACCATGCTTTTGACAACAAGCGTGTCTAAGGTAAAGCTTACTCTACCCACAGCATAGCCGAGTGTCTCCATTGATATTGGTTAGGAGGCATCACCAAATGTTTATACTTAAAAGAGACCCAGTATTTTCTTACGTCGCACCTGTTCTGGTTCTTCTCGGTAAATTATCTTCCCACTTATTAGTGAATATGTATTTTCTTTGAAACAATAAAGTGTAGAGCTCCCAAATGACTTCTCTATTACCTCATATGCTGCTTGTAAGTGAAATGAGCGCGTTGTTGTGTTATGGGCATCTGATGATATGACATGTGCTAAATGGTGTTCAATGAGTTGTAACGAAAATTTCTTGATTTTCTTTCCGAACTTTCCTGTTACACTCCCCGCAGTAATTTGCGTGAGTGCGCCTTGAGTTACGAACTTATACAATACTTGAGGGCGTTCGATGATTTCCATATTTCGCTCTGGATGCACAATGATCGGCGTGATTCCTTTTATACGCAGTTCATATAACATTTTTTCTGCATAGCGCGGGACATGATTTGCTGGGAATTCAATTAATATGTATTTATCCGTACGATTCAATGTAACAATTTTACCCAATTCGTAGTCTTCTAACAATTCTCCATATAACCTGATTTCTTGACCAGGTAAAATGGTTAAATTAATGTCTTCTTCTTTCAATCTATCATTTAACTGCTTTACCTGATGAAGAATGCCTTCTGCTGGATTAATATAAACACCATTTTGATGATGCGGAGTGGCAACGATTGTATGAATACCTTCTTTACATGCTGCCTTTGCCATCGCGATACTATCTTCGATTGATTGTGCCCCATCATCGATACTAGGCAAAATGTGACAATGTAAATCAATCATTCCCTTACACCCCTTCTCTATCTATTCTTCATTTACTCTTCACATTGTGAATATAAGAGGAAAAGAAGATGTCTCCTCTTTCCTCTCATCTATTTAATTAGAACTGTAATAATAATACTCAGCTCCTGTTTGTTCTTTATCATTTAGAATAACGCCAAGTAATGTACCCTTTGCGCCATCAAGTGCTTGTTTTGCTTTAATCGCCGTATCCTTTTCTGTTACGCCACTTCGGACAACTAGTACAGAAGCATCACATTGATTTGCCATGACTTGCGCATCAGTAACTGGTAAAATCGGAGATGTGTCAAAGATAACGAGATCATACATGCCATATGCTTCTGAAAGTAAATCTTTCATCGAGTTTGACCCTAATAATTCCGCTGGGTTTGGTGGGATTGGCCCACATGGCAGGAAGTTTAAATTTCTAATTTTTGTATTTTCCACACATGTTTCAAGTTTTTTACTACGTGTTAATACACTTGTTAAGCCAAAAATATTCTCAACTTGTAACATTTGATGTAGTGCAGGCTTACGTAAATCCGCATCAATGAGTAATACTTTTTTACCTTGCTGTGCAAAGACTATTGCAATGTTAGCAGCTGTTGTTGTCTTTCCTTCACTTGAATTAGCGGATGTAACTATAAGAGAACGAATTTTTTTATCAACGGATGCAAATTCAATATTTGTTCGTACATTTCGATATTGTTCCGAAACAAATGATTTCGGTTGTTCATATGCAATAAGCCGACGACGTGCGCGTGATGCTTTTTTCTTAAGAACCAATTGTATGCCCTCCTACTCTCTTTGCCCTTGACGGACTTCTGCTTTTCACCTTATCTTCTTCTATATGAGAAATCACTCCAAGAACTGGTAGACCTAGAAATTTTTCGATATCTTCTTCTTTTTTGAATGTGTTATCTAAATATTCTAGTAAGAATGCAAGTCCGACAGAAGCCATTAAGCCAACGACAAATGCAATAGCTACATTTAACATCTTATTAGGCTTAATTGGAGATTGCCCTTCCGCCACTTCTGCTTTTGATAGGATTGTTACATTATCTACACTCATAATTTTTGCAATTTTACTTTTGAATACTTCCGCTGTTGTATTTGCGATATCACGAGCTAATTTTGCATCTTTGTCTTGTACTGTAACCGCAATAACTTGCGAATCTTTCTCATTAGCTACGTTAATTTTGTTATTTAATGCTCCAGTTGACATATTCAGTTTCAACTTTTCTTTCACTTGATCTAAAATAACTGGGCTTTTCACAATAACTTTATATGTATTTGTTAATTGAAGACTTGTTTGTACTTCCCCAGGTTGGAAAACACCCTCTTGTTTCTTTTGGTTAACAAGAATTTGCGTTGAAGTTTGGTAAATCGGCGTTATAAAGTAGAAACTTACAATTGCGCTTACAAGAGCTGCCCCAATCGTAATTGCGATGATCATAACTAAACGTTTTCTTAAAATAGTAAATAGTTCTTTCAAACTTATTGTTTCTTCCATGCCTTCCTCCAGCTTCCAATAATTTGTCATAAATTCCTTTATAAATAAATAAAATGTCAGATTTGCGGCTGACAATAAGAATCTAGTATCTAGTCCTAATCATGTTTAGTCCTAGACAACTATTTAACATATTACATAACTTACATTAGTATAACAATAATGGTTGAGAAATTCATTTAATAAATTGACAAATATTATAATGACAAATTCGACAAATTTAGATATCCTTTGTCGGGTATGGGTTTACATTTACCATATATTGATAATATGTGAATGTAGTTAGTATTATTAGTGAATATATTATAAATTCACCTGTATATTTATAATAACTCGTTTAAAAAACACTTTCCATTATAAATTTTCATTCTATTTTTCAACAGCGTTTCTAGACGCTAAGTTGAGAAAGTTTTCCCGAAAATCCCTTATGTTATTTAATCAAACGTTTGTTTAAATAAAGAGAACCTACCTATCAACAAATTCTCTTACTTTTCTTTTATTAAAAAGGAGGTGAATGAAAAGTTTATTTTCATTCACCTCCCAACTTATCATATCTTTATTCTTTCTTATCACCAAGCGCGAATGTAACCTCAGCTTCACAAGCAATTTCACCGTTTACAGTTGCGACTGCTTTTCCTTTACCAATTGGTCCACGTACACGTGTCATTTCCACTTCTAAACGAAGTTGGTCACCTGGACGTACTTGACGCTTGAAGCGGCAGTTATCAATACCAGCGAAGAATGCGAGGCGTCCACGATTCTCCTCTTTTTTTAATACCGCAACAGCACCCACCTGCGCTAATGCTTCTACAATTAGAACACCTGGCATCACAGGATAATCTGGAAAGTGTCCATTAAAGTATTCCTCATTTGCCGTTACATTTTTAATCCCAACCGCACGCTTTCCTTCTTCTACTTCTAGAATTTGATCGACTAGTAGAAATGGATAACGATGTGGAATAATTTCTTTAATCTGTTGAATATCTAGCATATCATTCTCTCCTTATATACCAAATTGGTCATACCACCAACACACTGTCCTTATTATCCCATTCTCTATTGTTTTTGTCACGAAAAACAAGAAATGCTTTCTACCCAAAATATCTATTAGGACTATTCATACAAAAAAGATACACCCTTTTCCCTTCGCTAATCGGTATAACAAAATAATAGCAATTAACACGGAGGTTGGAAAAAGGTGTATATCAAAGTTAGGGAGAGGCAATATACATTATTTGCCTCATGTGTCGTATTCATAGCTCATTATAAAGGACAAAAATAAGAAAGAAAAATTTAATATTTACTGATTTTTACCATTATAGCCTTAATTTTCTACAATTTTCTACAAATTTCTTCATTTTTCTTATATTATCTTAAATAGCATATCTAGAAATTAAGATTCATAATCCAGAACACTATGCTTTATAAAAAAATAAATCTTCGTGGATTAGCCTTTAATAAAAGTCCTATAAAATATCATCACAAAAGATATATTTACATTTTACATAAATATCCAATACTACATATGAATTCTTTTAAATCTATTTAACAATACATAAAAATAAAGTATAACCAATAAGAAATTGTTGCTTTTCCTTGTTTATCTGTTAACTAAGGCATCCTGGAGGATTTGAGAGAAAAACTCAAATGAAATAAAAAGAAATACTTATATAATATTCTTCACTATCTCTCTTTCATCTCCTCAAATCGTTTCCCTTCTTAATTACTTATATAAAATTAGTAGCAATTCAAAATACCAACAATTGAGTAGGCACTACCTCTCATTAATCACTGACCATAAAAATGTCTACAAGGTGCTTCAAAATATATTATCACAACTACACTAATAAACCTTTATATACAAAAATAGAAAAGACCCCTAGTCCTAAAGACGAGGGGTCTCGCTGCTTTTGTTATATGGTATAAATAAAATCAGGTTCCATGTTAAATTATAACACGGATATTTATACATGTATATAGATGGTATATTAATAAGTCACAAAAAGTATTTCTAATTTTTTTACTGGTCACACAATTAAATTAAGCTCATATTTCCATAAAAAGACCAGTACACAAATACCAATTATACCCCAAACCATAAATAATCAAATTGTGTTACCGGCCCGAAAGAAATAAAGGCAGTGTATTCCTTAAATTTATAAAAAACAATTATAACAAGCCATATTTAAATGTTTACTTTGGCCTGTTGTCCAAGTAGGCTACTAAACAAACCACTTTCATCTTTCGCCAGTTGTGTGAAACTACCATGTTGAATAATTTGTCCTTGATCCATTACAATTACTTGGTCAGCTTTACGTATAGTAGATAGTCTATGTGCAATGACAATAATTGTCATGCTTCCTTTCAATCTTTCCAATGCTTCTTGTATTTTCGCTTCATTTTCAGCATCCAACGCACTTGTTGCCTCATCTAATACTAAAATAGAAGGCTTTCGAAGTATCGCTCTAGCCAGAACAAGACGTTGTCGTTCTCCCCCTGAAAGTTTGACTCCCCTATCGCCAATCATTGTATCCAATCCTTGTGAGAGCCTACTAACAAACTCAGCGGAAGCAGAAAATCCCAAAGCTTCCCAAAGCTGTTCCTCACTTGCATTTGGTTCAACCATTCTCAAATTGTCTCTTATACTGGCATTGAATAGAAATGGATCTTGAGGAACATAGCTAATAGATTTTCTCAATGATAATAGGTCCTTACTTATCAACGGTTTGTTATCTATTAATAGCTGACCGCTCTCTGGCTGCATAAGTCCCATTATGATATCAATTAATGTACTCTTTCCAGCACCGGAACGCCCTGAGATAGCTGTCATACAATTTGCAGGAATACGCAAATTAATATCTTTAAGTGAGTATACAGCATTTTCTTTATTGTAGCGGAAAGAGATATTCTGACACTCAATAGATTGTTCTATCTGCATAGGATTTATACAATCATAATCCTGCTCTATATCCTGCAATTCTATACTTTTCTTACACTCTTCCTGTAA
Source organism: Bacillus cereus group sp. N21 (assembly GCF_016483395.1). Lineage (NCBI taxonomy): Bacteria > Bacillati > Bacillota > Bacilli > Caryophanales > Bacillaceae > Bacillus > Bacillus cereus group sp. N21. The sequence continues at coordinate 84,970 of NZ_JAEHBX010000001.1, read as the reverse complement.
TTGCAGCAAATCTTTAAAAGCGGGAAGATTCGCTGCAATTTGTTCCATGTTTGATTGTATACCTGCAAATCTTGGCCACAAACGAGAAAATATAAGAATAATTAATAATAATTGCTCCGTTTTCGTCTGAAACAACTTAACAGATAGAAAGATAAGAATAGCAATGAAAACAGCTGATGCAATTTTATAAAAGAGTTGAGAATTATTTCTCACCTTAATATATGCAAACTGTTCACGTTCCACATCTCCCACCCAATTACGTAACCACATATAACGAGATCGTTCTAGTGTATTGCTCTTAATATCCTTAATTCCATTAAAATGATCAGTTATACCTGCAAGATACGCTTTTGAATTCTCTGAGGTTCGACCACCTAATCTTTTTGATTTTTTAATAAATCTTCGTGAAAGAAAGGCAAGTACCACAGCGCAACATAGTACAAAAATTGTTATATCTGCCGCTAACCAAAAAGCGAAACCAATCTGTATAAATGTAAACATTAAAGAAGTGAGCAACTGTAAAAATAAATTAGTGCCTGCGCTAACACGCCCTAATTCCGTTGTCAAAGAATTGATAAGATCTGATTTTCTCTTTTTCACAAAAAAACTCCAGTTGGCCTGCAACAATCCACGATAAGTTTCCAATCTCAAATGATTAATAAAACGTATCTGGATTTTCGCATTACGAACTGTTATATTCCTTTGCAAAAGCGCTTGTCCCACGACCAATATAATATATATTCCTAATACAAGTGGTAATCCTACAGTAGTTGGAAACTCACCTAGGAATCCAAGAACCCCTGAAAGAGGGCTTGCCTGTTCATTCATCTTCGCAATACCACTAATACTTATCATTGGGATTAATAGTAAAATACCGATCCCTTCTACAAGACTGACCAATACCATTCCCAAGAGATTAACAATGAGAATGTTTCCAGTAAAAGAGTATAACTGCTTTGTAAAATATAAAATATTTCTCATTTTCACTTCTCCTTACGGTACCTCATTCCCCTCCAAATCCATAAAACCGGCCGCAAAGGGAAATATAAAACATGCAGTTGTTTTGGCAGTGGTAAAGTTTCCACATCCTGAGGATAAGGATACAACCAACTAAGATGAAACAGTAGCTTTTGAGAGCTTGTCTTTAACAAATATAAATATCGCTCATGATATTTTGAAACTTCTTCTGGGACGGGATCTGTATGCAAGTTAATCATATTTTCCAAGTAATATATAGCAAGCTGCGCTAATTGCGTTACCCTTCTCCCTGACATTAATACTTTTGCCTCTTCTTCTATTATAAGAGTATCTAAAAGCTCAGAAGATAAAATAAGCGCCTGACCTACCAGTTGCTTACATCCATATCTTTCCAACATAACAGTGAGTTCTTTCCAATCTATTTCTTGCCTTACCATACGGTCAATGTCTGTTAACCATCGAAGCCTGGACCAACCATGCCTTGCCCCATGAGTCACAAGAAACATAAACAAATCCTCTCTACCTAAAAAATAGACAGGATAATTTGTGACAGGACTCGTCCTCTTTCGCTCCCATAACTCATCAAAGCGTGGTTCCTTTCCCGGTCCTGGGTGTAGTCGCCAATGAATCTCCAATTTCACCTTACTTATCGGATGCATGTAAGTTGTATGGTGGCGTCTCCACTTCCATTCATTCATAACCGTCGGAAAATCATCCTCTTTGACATAACCATTCTTTACAAGTAATTCGTTCACTTTTCCAAGATCATCTATAGGAACAAGGGCATCCAAATCCCCTGATGTTCGAAGGGAAACATCTCCATATAGATCTACGCCAAGAATAGGGCCCTTCAAAAATAGAAGTCGAAGTTGGTTTTCAGCAAATAATTTACTTACCTTTCCCATTTCTCCACTTAAATGAAGCATATGGAATGTATTCCTTTTAAAATATGTACTTAATACTTGCACAACATTTGATGGAACTAACTGTTTATCAATAGATTTCATTTTTGGATAAATGAACGCGTACATACGATGATGCAGCGCCAGTTTCAAAAATTTGTTCCAATCAATATTTATGAACCAGTCTCCCGGGATTTCTTGTATCTCTTTATCTTCCTTCTTTATAATTTCAAGTAACAATTTTAGTTCTTTAGGTAAATGACTCAAATCAAGATTACAACCGGTATACATCTCATTCTCCTTCAAGATTTTTTTACCCTATCCTTTTTGCAAATTTACCAACAACAGTAAATCTCTTCATTTCTTCTACGCCAGTAATATAAAAGGGCCCGCTACGTAACCACGCATGGGCAATCATATTTCCTGTCTCATCTTTCGCGGTCCCTAAGTACAGGGTACTTTCAATTTGACGCTTCTCCAACATTTTCATTGCAGCGATAGCTTTAACGAGACACTGGCTTTCCCAAAATGTATAACGGCTCATCATATGCACTGCTTGAGAAATTTTCCTTAATGTAACCTTGTCCGATTCATCATGGCTTAAAGACGTTTCTGCCATATGAATTCCTAATATAGGAGCAGCTTTAGAAAACGGTATACTTTTAAGAATACGAGCCCAGCCTAAATAAAAGAAAGCTTCTATAAGTAATAATTTTGTTCCCATATCGAACGACAAGAAAGCTTTGGCTTTATTTATGATATTCATCGATCCTACTCCTAATCTATCAAATCTGGAACGTTCAATTAAAAATCAAAGTTTTTCATCAACCGAGATTAACCCTTCTGCATACAAATGATTTAAGAAAGAGAGTACTTGTTCCTTACATTCTGTCTCTTCAATCATATATCGAGACAATAATATATCAATCACTTGATTGACAGATATTAATTCATTAATTAAACTCCAAATTTCACCACCTATACCTCCCAAGTTATAGTATTTCCCATTATGGATGCTCATCATCACTTTCTCCCCATCCATATCGCTCACTACATTTTCCTGACCTTGTACAACAAAACTGTGTAATGAAATTTTTTGTTTACTACTCATTATTTTTCCTCCTCTTTTAAAGATTCTAGAATTTTGGATACTAAATCATGTGCCGTAAACTTTGAAATAGGACGTCTCAATTGAAACATATCTATTTTGTTTACGATATTTGTAGAATGCATAAAATGCCATTCCATCATCCCCAATCGTGGGATTAATGAATTCCTATATGTATGACGCAGCAATGTGCGTAGTCTCTCCAGTCCTTCAATCTGCTGAAGTTCAACATCCCCATTTTCTACTTTCACTAATTCGAATACACCTGCCAATGGCAATGGCTCCTCGAAAAAGTTAGCTGTAACGGGGACAGCATATTTAGTTTCCCTTTCAAATAATGGCTGATAATGCGCTGTCTCCATTCCAAACTGATCAAGACTCTCTTTCCATAACTTTTGTTGCGGGTAAGATGGTGTAACAAAAGGAGTATTATCCTCAGAAAGAGACACAGCAATTACATCATCGCTTAAAAGCTGATAGCCTTTGCTTAAAAGGGCTGATGCAAGAGTTGATTTTCCAGCTCCCGATCTTCCTACAAAAGCATACGCCTTTCCATTGATGGCTATTGCACTTCCATGCAGAGGGAGTATTTTTCTCTGCATCAACAATGCCCCCATACAAGTCCCAAGAATATAAAGCCGAATCTTATCTTGATCAGACCCTTTCATAGGTGAAACAATAATTTTTTCTCCATTTTGAATACAAAACGTAGCAGTTTCGGGGATTTGAAACATAATTAATTCTTCTTCAACTACAAATACTGACTTCGGAGAAGATAACTCTCCCCATAATTGGGACAAATCTGCAGTTTCTATTTTTACGTCTACTTCATTTTCGTAATTACTTACTTGAGGTAATTCCGGCAGGGGAATCTCACTTAATAGGGCTAATCCGAAGGCTTTGTAAATCTCTTTCTTTACAGTATGTATCATCTTTCTCACTCCAAATAGTTGAAAAATTGATTAAAAAAAACCCTTATACCGTAATTAAACTATATAAGGGCTGTAAAGCATATAAATCTCATTTAAATATTAGTGCATTAGCTGTGGTGAAGTGCGCCTTGCTCATCCTCATCTTCAAAAACTTGGTCAACAAGTCTCTTTCCAGGTCCAGCCATTGTCATGTTGATATCAAGCACTTCTAATACTGGTGATTGCCATTCTTGTTTCATAATTTCACCCCCTTTCAAATATATTTTTTGATAAATCGATAGACAATAAGACTACGCATTAAAATTCTAAAATCCGGATCAAACACGTATTCTACTCGTGGTTCTCCTTGAATTTTCAAAATCGCACTCTTAATAATCTCTATATTAAAAAAGTTAGAGGCCACTGGGTCTTTACTAAGCTGCTGAAGTTCCTCGATAAACATTTTCCATGAAGGAATCATGCGATGAACCACATCAGCTGCCTGTATTCCCCGCACACGTTGATTTAATCTTACTTTGTCAGGAAGAAATCCTTTTGTGGACCTCCGGACAAGTGCACGATTTAAGCCATTTTGAACAAATTGTTCGAGTGGTAACGATAAACAGAATCGAATTACCCGTAAGTCATTCGTTGGATCATGCCCTTGTAAACCATAGCGCAAAGAGAGCTTTGTTCCACTTGTACCCGTTGTATTCCACAAGTTTAGCTGTTCAAAATGTTTCTGCCTTATTTCATATATATTTGGGATAAAAGCCCCTGTTACTTTCACACCATGTTCTTCAAGCTTTCTAAATACATCAGTACGTTTTGCAAGTTCTGGACTAACTAACGTTGGCAATTCGTATTGCTGTTCCGAGGAAAACATGTTTTTTATCGATGGAAATGCTTTCTCCCCTACAACTTTCAGTATTCTCGATTTTTTGACCCCAACGTTCTTACCATACAAATCAATTTCACGATAAAGCTGTAACCAGCTGAATTTTTTAAGTAAAATAGCATAATAATCTAAAGCTGGCCCCCAAGAGATTGTGAAATTTCCTCTCGCTCCATTTAAGAGCACCCCAATCCCTTGTTGTTGGGCTTTTTCATAAATTCCTTTCACCCAGACGGAATTTTCGAAAAATTTATATGGCATCTCCATAATCTCAAGCCAATCATCAATTTCTGAGAAAGAATTTTCTCCCGGGAAATTCAAATAATTCCCTTTAATATTCCCTACATGTTGTACTGTAGTTTGAATAAATGGCTTTTCATCAGCAATCGTATGACCACGAGTCCAATCAGTAAATCCTTCTGCAGGTACTGAGCTGAATGTATATAATTTTTTGTTCTCTTTTTGCAGAGCTCTCGCAGCAAAGCTAGCAACAGCACCTGAATCTAATCCCCCACTTAAATGAGAACCAACATTACGATGAGTACGTAACCTTGATGTTACTGCGCTTTCAAATACGTCCCTGAACGCCTCTTCATAATCTTCATTTGATTTGAGTTGCAACTGCTCCTCTACAAATAACGTGTCGTATTTCGCAATACTAACTCTTCCCTTAACTACGGAGATAGTATGAGAAGGGGGGACTTGCTCTATATTTTTATGCACTGTTGAAAATGCATCTATTGTATCAAGCATATTAGGTATTGCTAAATATTCAGCTAACCATTGCTCATTCAATTCCTTCCCGACGTACGGTAAAGAAAACAGCGGTTGTATGCTAGTACAAAAAGCAAATTGATTTTGATTGCGGTAAAAGTAAAAAGTCCGACTTCCTGAAAAATCACGTGCACCAAAGAGTAATTGCTTTCTCTCATCCCAAATCATAAAAGCAAAATCACCAATTAGATACTTTGGTACATGCTCTCCCCACTTTTGATAAGCGAGTAAAATCAACTTACTATCAGGCATCTCTCTTCTATGTACCTTTTCTACTTGCAATCTATCGAATAATTCATTGCGATTATCAATAATAGCATCAGCAGTTATAACCAACTGTGTTTCATAATCATAGTAAGGTAATTGTTCATTAATAGATTCAGATGTTATCCATTTTGCATGGGAGCCCAAAAAAATATTTTCCTTGTGCCATATATCGGTATTGTCACCTGGATAACGAGATAAATCCTTCATGATTCCAATCCTATGTTCAGGCGGTATCGGTTCTCCATTTAAATGATAAATTCCGGTTATTGCACTCATTTTTTTCCTCCCACTACGAGACAATTAAGGGAAAACCCGATGGATAAGCAAATTACCAGATATATCAAAAAAATGTTATTAATATACCAGAAAACCCTTTCCTCAAACTACCTCGTTTACGCATAACAGATTTTAAAACCCAATTTTATAGCCTTAAATCTTTTTTCAGTTGAAGTATTCAAGCTTTCAGGCTACCTATCCTAATGTAAACCCTTGCATTTTAATTTTCTCAAAAAAAGAACAAAGGTATGATCTTCTTAATCCGAATCAAAATATTACCATCTGAATTTTATATGAATAAAAATCCTTGAATTTAATATATCAATAAAACGTTTATATTCTTTATAAAGAATATAAAATCAGATTACCATTTCACTATTGTATTGTCAAGCATCTATATACTCAAAAAAGTGAATATTTATGTATCTTTTTTAGTAACTGTCAGAACAAATAATACAGTAAAACTTTAATCGGTAGGAGACTTTACATCCCTACCGACTATTAACCTCACCAATCGAGCTTTTACGAACATTCCATCTATCTTCTTAGTTCCCCTAAAATCTTAAGGTAGTGCTCTTAATGTTCACAAATAGCAGGATAAACGTTATATCTTACAAATACACAGCAAAATTTTCATCTTTTTATATTTTAAAAATTTCTGTGCTATGATATTTTATATAATTTATTATTAACCTATTAATTAAAGCTGATTTTTATATTTTATGTTCTCTATTACTTTATTCTTCTGCTTCTTTAATCGAAACAGGAGAATAACCTTTTTATATTTATACCATTTTCACAAAGGGGATGATATAATATGCGTTCACCACTAATAATGCTAGCAAAGAATATAATTCGCATTTACCACAAGATTATGTACGCTTACTATTTCACTCTTTATAGGGATTGCCGTGACTTTCATTCAAAAAAAATTTTTTTCCGTAAAATGAAATTTCACAAAAACGGCACTGAATAAGATATTAAATCCTCCTAGTTCATTAACGCCTTTCTTAATTGAAGCTCTTTCTATTTTTTATCTTTACATGCCAGCACTTACCGTCAATATATTCTTAATACATGTAATAACTCTTGCCTGATCTTGTTCTGTCATACCTGATCCAGATGGAAGACATAGACCGGTTTCAAATAGTTTTCTAGCAATATCTTCACGTTCACTATGAGAATAATAAGTTATTCCCTCAAATAGCGGTTGCATATGAAGAGGTTTCCAAACAGGACGCGCCTCAATGTTTTCATTTTCCAGTTGTTTCAGTAATGTCTGAATCGATACTCCTATTTTTTCTTCATCTACAGTAAGAACTGTAAGCCATCGGTTTGAATAAGTATCCTCTAACTCAGGCATAAACTGTACCCCTGGAATATGAGATAATTCTTGATAGTATCTATCAAATATTTTTCTCCTTGCCTGTACTCTATCCCGTAAGACTTGCAGCTGCGCTCTACCTACACCCGCTAAAATATTACTCATACGATAATTATATCCAACCTCACTATGTTGGTAGTGTGGAGCCGGATCTCTTGCTTGAGTAGCTAAAAATCTTGCTTTTCTCAATGCTTCGACATCATTCGAAACAAGCATACCTCCACCTGAAGTTGTAATGATTTTATTGCCGTTGAACGAATAAACACCGAATTTTCCGAATGTCCCACTCGCTTTACCTTTGTAGGAAGAACCAAGTGATTCCGCTGCATCCTCTACTACTGGAACATTATATGTATCACATAACGAAAGAATTTCATCCATTTTAGCGCTTTGTCCATATAAATTTACAACAATGACTGCTTTCGGAAGTATTCCTTTCTCATTTGCATCACGTAATGCACGTTCTAAAGCTTGTGGCGACATATTCCATGTTTCAAGCTCAGAATCAATAAATACTGGTTTAGCCCCTAAATATAGAATTGGATTTGCGCTCGCTATAAAAGTAAGACTCGAACAAAATACCGTATCTCCATCTCTTACATCCAGTAAGCGAAGTGCCAAATGGATAGCAGAGGTTCCTGAACTAACTGCAGCCGCATCAAGAACTCCAACATGGGATGAAAGTTCACTTTCAAACGCATCTACATTTGGACCAAGTGGAGCAATCCAATTCATATCAAATGCTTCCCCTATATATTTTTGTTCATTACCGCTCATATGTGGAGCGGAGAGATAGATTCTTGTTTTTTCCTGTGAATATACCACTTTAAACACTCTCCTATAATTCTTTTTTTATTACTCTAGCTGGAATGCCAACTGCTTTACAATTCGCTACAATGTCACAGATCACTGTTGCTCCGGCACCGATAACGGACCAATCGCCAATTGTAATATTTGGAATTACATTAACTCCTGCTCCTATATGTACTCCTGTTCCTACAGTAACGGATCCTGTAAGCACTGCATTTGGGGAAATATGTGCAAAATCTTTTACCTTATTATCATGTTCAATAATAGCGCCTGAATTGACAATAACGTGATTCCCAATTTCAACATCTGCATTAATAATTGCACCAGGCATCACAACCGTACCAGCTCCAATCTTTGCACTTAAACTAACAATAGATTGTTTATGTATAAGCGTCGCATAGCGATGACTGGGAATCTCTAACTGCTCCATAACTATCTTTCTTGTTCTGTTATTTCCTATAGCTATCACGAACTTTGTATCTACCTGCTCATCCATTAACTTTACAGCTGCAGAAATAGGTCCAAAATAAACGCCATCCTCAACTTTTAACTCTTTATACACATCATCTAATTGCGCAATGATTTCATAATTTCCATACGATAGGATAATATCTCGGATTACTTTACTATGACCACCTGCCCCAATCATAATTATTCGCATCCATCTTACCTCCTCAAGAATTCTTTGTACCATTAAATTTTTCCACAGTTACATGCCCAACCTGATTGATTCCTTCTGACTTAAATACTTTCTTTGCCGTTAACAACAAAATTTTCATATCAAGCCAAAAAGTCCTATTATCGACATACCACACATCAAAATCAAATTTCTCTTCCCATGAAATTGCATTTCTTCCATTCACTTGAGCCCATCCTGTAATTCCTGGTCTTACCATATGCCGCCTAGATTGTTCTTCTGTATATAACTCCAAATATTCCATTAATAGTGGTCTGGGACCTACTAAACTTAAATCGCCTTTTATAACATTGAATAACTGTGGCAACTCATCCAAACTACACTTTCTAAGAAATCCCCCAAACTTAGTAAACCTTACATCATCAGGCAACAGATTGCCGTTGCTATCTTTCTCATCAGTCATAGATCTAAACTTATAAAGAGAAAAAGACGCGCCATGTAATCCCGGGCGTTGCTGCTTAAATATGATGGGGGAACCTAACTTACATCTAACTAATACGGCTACTATACTAATAGGAACTAACAGTAACACCAATAATGATAAAGAAACGAATAAATCAAAAAATCTTTTCATAAATAATTATACTCCAATCGAAAATTTTTTGGAGAGTTCCCCACAGAACAGGATTCCAATCTTCTAATTACTTTTTAGTAATTCTCTCCAATTTAATCCTACCCTCAGTTTCATATACATAACATGAAAGTCATTTGCAGTGTATATCTTCACTCAGTATGCTATAGATACAATCCTTCGTTTCCTAAAGTACCGGACGCCTAAGCCCATAATAAAACCGCTATATTTTTATACAAAGATAGCGGTTTATTATTTCTACATTCAGTTAATGATAGTATCATCTATTAATCTAGCATTTGTACTTGCATCAATAGATACATCATTGAATACATATTTGGCCGTAGTCACCATCTTCTCCCTAATCAATCAGTATGAACTAAGAAGGGCTTCATTCCATAGTCTATAGTTCACAGGGCTTTCCCCAAAACGTATGGTAATAGAATTTAACAATATCTTAGTTAAAATTAATAAGAAATTTTCTTGTTTAAATTGAATTTTTTTAATAACTTTTGTGAAATCCCTCTAATAATCCCAAATAAATATTTAAACTCTGTTGTTTTATGAAAAATCAATATATAAATCACATTAGGAACTATGATACAAATCATTCCCTTTAACAATAACTCCAAGAAATGGTTTGATAACGTGAAATTGCTCAAAAAACTTGTAATAAAATACGTTCCTATACCTATCGCTGCGTAGTAGGAGTATTTCAAGAAATAATCCATTACAGACCTATTAAATACATTTTTGTATACTAAATAAGGAGTAATCCAGAAAGGAACAACAAGCACACTTACAAGTGTACCAATAAAGACACCTATTATTCCCATATACTTAACTAATACAATAGAAATTACTAAATTAACAGCAGCTTGAACCAAAGGCGCATATCTATCCTCATGAAAAACACCCGCTGTAGTTTTTACAGTCGTTATGGAATTCCTCATGCCCCTTTCATAAAAAATAATTATTAATACAAGCAACACACTTTTGCTCATAAGATACTCGGTTCCAATCCATAAAGTGATAAAAGGTTCTATTGTAATGCATAAAAGTATAGAGAAGAATGAGTATAACCAAAAATTTAAAAGCATATAGACTTTATACACACTATAAACCTTCTCTACACTTTCCTCTGCTACTAAATTTCCTACACTATGATATGTATTATTAAAGATTTGATAAGTAAAGTTTCTACAAATATCTATTAACATATTATAATTAGAATATAATCCGACTGCCGCCACACTGATAAACGAAGATATAATAATGTTATCAGTACCCAATACTAAATAATTCCCTATGTTTTGTAGTACAATTGCTTTCACATTCTTAACAATTTTCTCTTTAGTTTCAGCATCTAATACACCCGAAACTTTCTCTTTTAAAAATGGATACATCCTGTTGACTATAATTGCCAAAACAATGCTAGTAGCGACTGTTATCACACTATCAATAACTAAGTATAAAATATAATTTTTTGTAAAATGAAGTATTCCAATCTTGAGACAAGCAGATGCAATTGAAGATATAGAATATATTCCTGTTACAATATAACCCTTTTGCGAAACACTTAAGAATGAATTCTTATGCATGTACAAATAAGGTACAACTGTATTGAATAGAAAAATAAGATAAATCCAATGGATATTTTCGACATTCGAATCTTTAATGAAATAACCAAGAAATGGCATCAAGGACAATCCAAGTAACAAGACAATTAAGGCGATTACCATATATGCTTTCCGATACAATCTCATAAGTACGTTAATCTTTTCTTGATCGTTCTCTGCAACCGGCTTATAAAGACTATACATTATACTAGCACCTATCCCTGCCTCAGCTAAAGAAAGCATGGATAATATATTAGTAAGGAATCCATTTATACCTAGATATTCAATACCTAGACTATTGATAAATACAGTTCGTGAAATGAAGCTTAAAGATGTAACAATGATTTGGTTTCCGATCCCAGCAGATATATTAATTATGGAGTTTTTTATCCTCATTTTAAGACCTTCTTGATATAATTTTTTTACATTTAGCTAAAAAGATAGCCGCCATTAAAGTAACCGGTTGAATACCTAAGTATTCTGCAGCCTTCTTTACATTTAAATTAGACTTAACAAAATCGTAATATAAATTATAATAGGATAATCTACCCTTTGGACTACACTTATAAAATTCAATTTGCTGCTTCATATAATATGCTGTACCTTTAGGACTTCCGGCGAATATCTCCTTCATATTTTGAGTTAAACCATCCTCTAAATAATTACATATATATATTGTTTTATTAAACCATCTTATTTTATAACCTTCATAAGCCATTTTATTCCATACTGTAGCCTCTGTCATAAATTTTTCCCCTTCAAACTCACGAAACTTGTATTTCCTTAATATATCGGTATAAAAAACCTCAGCCTTATCTCCCGTTATATTATATGTATTCCGTTCAAGTGAAGTTGCATCAATATATTTACCTTCAAATGTTGTCCCTACGAGGTCCTCAATACTCCCCCCTTTATTACCCGAAACACCACAAAATAGCTTTTTATCTTCTAGGCTATTTTCCCAACTTACTATACTTTCTAAAGCATCTTCTGTAAGATTGTCATCAGAATCTACTATAAAGAACATTTCACCTTCAGCCAAATCGACAGCCCTGTTAATCGCTCTATGTTTCCCTCCGTTTTTGACTTTATAATACCGTATGGGAAATGGGTTTTTTTCTAGTTTCCACATCTTGAATAATTCCTCTGTATTATCACTTGACCCATCATCAATAACTAGCCATTCAAAATCCGTATATGTTTGTTCTTGTAACGATCTATATAATTTCTCTATGATATAACTCCTGTTGTATGTTGGAGTGAATACTGTTATTCTCATTTAATCCCCTCATTTTTATCCTAACTTTTTCTTTCCATCTATTCACAGTAATCATTTCAGTTAATTATTTGCCTATTTCAAGACTTAACTTCTACAAATGAAAATATATCTTTTAATATTACAAAAAGAAAATCCATTTATACTCCCTCTCGTTTACGTACTAAATCTATTACACTTTATTCTACTTGTTATCTTTAGATATTAATTTTTTCGAGCTATGAAGAAGAAAATGTTTGTTTTCTAGGACTACATTTAACAATAATCTTTTATAAAAATCTCTTATTTAAGGAATTCTTTTGGTAAAGGCACTTGTATCTTTTGATGTTTTTTTTGAAAACCAAAACGAATTTTCTTACGTAACGGCTCTTCATAAAATTGATAAATTACTGCACTTAACAATAAAGAAACTATTAAACAAACCACAAAACTATATGTATTTTCTAACTTCAAGAAATCCAAGTATCGTATCACTATTTGGTGAATCATATAAAATGAGAAACTAATTTCACCTAAGTAAACAAATAGCCTTTGTGATAATAATTTTGAAAATATACCGCATTGAAATGAAAAGATGAAAATTAACAAGCACCATAGTGGAACAAAATAAACACCACGAACAATTCCTACATCTAATTTTATCGAATACGATAATAAAGCAATGGATAAAAGTAAACATAGTAGTTCTAAAACAGTAAATATGTTTTTGTTAAAGTTTGCTTTATCGGATTTTTCAATATAAATCAATCCCAAAAGTATACCCGTTGAAAATTCGAACAATCTAGTAACCGGAAAAATATGTAATATCCAAATAAAAAATGGATTATCTTCATCCAAGTTTTTATTCAATAGAAATAAAATTATCCATACTACCAAGAATACCAATATGGATGTAATGATGTTCTTTTTAACTTTAAGTTTCATAAATACCCATAGCAGAAACGGAAACATAACATAAAAGAAAGCTTCAACCGATAATGTCCACGAAACGCCGTTAAAATTGAAATAAGTACCCTGACTAGGTACGAAGCTTTGTATCAATAGCAAATTAATGATTGACATAAAAGCAAGTTTTATAAAATATAAACTATTAGGGTGAAAGTATAAAATAACTAATGGTGCAGAAAGAAGAAAGGTTAATACATGAACTGGATATACTTTAGAAAATCTTGCTTTATAGAATTTTTTGATACTGTGTTTATTTAGCTCTGTAAATTTAGAATGATAGTTATAAGCTAAAATAAAGCCAGATAAAACAAAAAAGAATTGAACGCCCGCTGAACCTAATTGATATTGGCTAAACACACCCATATGAAATAAGAAAACCATTAGCGCAGCAATAAACCTAAATGACGTTAAAGAGTTTAACATATGATTCCCACCTTTCTCATTTCCCCAAAAAATAAATGGTTCGAATTTTCAAACCATTTATTTTCTTTATCAATAAAGTTGCCTCATACAAATATGAGTAAAGGGGATGAAGGTTTAGTTCCTACTTAAATATGAATTGATTAATCTAATGCAGAACCCTTGAGTAAACGGCAATATATTGAACAGTGTGGAATACACCCCTATGTCTTTTGTATCGCCTTGAGAAAAGTCAACTGCCCCATCTTTCCTCGTAACTTTCATTAAATAACTCATAGCCTTTTCTGTGCTATCTAGGCATTCTTTTGATACCTTCTCTATCTTTGAGGCATTTAACATAAACCAGCCTAGCGTAGCTGTAGCGGAAGAGTCAGACCTACTCTCATTTCTAGTTACAGTCCAATTCCAACTACCATTATCTTGTTGAAAGCTCATTGCAGCTTCCGCGAATCTTTTAACACTTTCTTCGAAAGCAAATTTATATTTACTATCTTGTGGCAATTCATTCCACGCATCTATAAGACCTATAGCAAACCAACCAAGTCCTCTTCCCCATCCGTATAATCCAAGAGGAACTTTATTCTCAATCTTGTAAACATGACATGGTAGTGAATGTTTGTCTAACATTCCATATTGCTCATACTCTTTAATTTGTTTCACTGCTAAATCTATACAATCATCTTTGTTAAATTTAGTACCGTAACAAACTAAAAAGGGGCATATAAACCCTATAGTATCTACATATCTGTAGCTTTTCATAAACTTCCTATATTCTACTGTGCCGTCCTCACCTATATGATCCTTAATCATTTCCCATGTATAATCTAATGCTTTTTTGTATTTGTTTATATCAATATATTCCAACTTCATAATAGCGTAAGCAAGTATAGCTCCGTCTATATGCTTAGGTTTTTCTAGCCATTGACCATTACTATCAAATTTCGAATTCAAAAATTTTTCAATCTCAGATTTCATTTCCTTATCATCATTATGTTTTACATACTCAGATAAGCCTAATACTAATGATGCTTCTTGCCAATGTTGTATCGTGCTTTTCGTATAATTCCCTTTCAACATATCTATTACAACTAATCTTGTATTGTCTGTTACTTTTATTTTTGGTGTGTTTAGTAACCACTTAGACCCTTTTTTAGTTATAGTCTCATTCCATATGGATTTATCTTCATATCTCCCCATATGAATTCTCAGCACCCAATCTTTTATTACAGGTACTAAGTCTATGGTAATAACCATTAAAATAATAAAAATTACAATATAGCTCAAAATTTGAAATATCATCTTTATATTGCCCTTTCAACGTGAAAATAATTTAAATACTCATTTAACATATCCAACAGTACTACCTAATTCTTCTGACATTTTAGTACACATGTCTGGTGTGATATTCTCACCTATTGTCCAGTTTTTATCATAACGATTTGCTGTCTTTAGATTTAATTTGTGCTTATTGATATAATCCTTTGTTTTCCCTATAATTTTCGCGGGATTTCCTCCAACTATGCACCCTTCAGGAACCGATTTTGTTACTACACTTCCCGCGGCCACAATAGCATTTTTCCCTATTGTAACCCCCGGCATAATTAAAGCCCTTGCCCCTATAAATGCATGGTCTTCTATTTTTACTTTTGCTATTTTTGTATAATCTAAATACCGTTTCGTACTGGCGTCATGTGCAAGGAGATAGACTTGAGGTGCAAATGTAACATTATCACCTATTTCTATTAGCCAACAATGAGCATAGTCAATTGTACTTCCAGCTAATCCACTACAATTTTCCCCTACCTTCATACCTCTTTGCAAACACGCTTCTACCGTTAAATCCTCAAGAGATACCATTCCTAATCTTACCATTAAAGATTTTTTTATCCGATTAAACATAATTGCCTCCAGTGAATGTATTTCATTATTTAACTTATTTTTAAACGCTACACTTAACTGTTCATTAAATTATACAAATGATTCACTTCATCCTCTGTCCCTAATTCTTCTTTCTTGAGATTATCGATAAACTTAATTCTTAATTTTTCTTCTTTTATTAATAACTCAAGATGCTTTGCCACTGACATAGGGTTCATCTCTGCAATTACTCCATTGATATTATTTCTTATATGATTATTAGCTGTCTCAAAATTAGTAATTAATATTGGTTTTGCCAGTATTTTTGCCTCATCTATAGAAATAGATTTACCTTCATATCTGGATGTCTGTATATATATATCTGCTTGCTTTATGTATGGATATGGATTTTCTTTTATACCTAATAAAATTACTCTTTTTTCTAGTTTTTCTTCCCTTATACGTCTTTCAAGTTCTTCTCTTACGTTGCCTTCTCCAATCAAATACCATTTAAGATCGTACCCTTTTTTTACGAGTATATTAAATGCTTCTAAAGAGATATCTAATCCCTTTTCTTTAGCCAATCTTCCTACCGAAATTAATGATATACTTCTATCGTTCTCTTCTTTAAAATCAACTTTCTCTAATGACATTTTCCTTATCATTCTTGAAGAAACTATATTGTGTATACATCCAATTTTCTTTCTATATTCAGGGAAATTATCCCTTAAAATATTAACTAACTCTTCTGATACAGTCACTATATGATCTAGTTTACCAAAATAAAATTTTTCTTTACTATAATCAATCCCTAATTTATTATAATCCGTGTGTATCCATCCAATCTTTTTTTTCGCTTTTACCTTGTCTACACAGAAATATATAGGGTTTTTTTCTTGAAATCCTATCGCTACATCATATTCCTTATTGATTTCATCTATTGATTTCGACATGTATTTCCATATTTTTTGTTCGATTATAGCTCCATTCGTTTCTGTCTTAGCCAGATACCCTAATACTCCTCTAGAAAATGTCGTTTTAAAATCTCCTATTTTCATTAATTCTGTCAAAGACCTTTTTATAGGCATATCAAAATATTTATACTTTATTGGTTCAGGTAATAGAGTGACTTCTTTTGGTAACTTATTTATAAATATTCCTTCATGCTTAAATAAAAATAAATCCACTTTGTATTTAGAATAATCTATAATGCCCAATAAAGAAATTAGGGCTTTTTCAGCCCCACCACAATTTAAATTATTCATTATAAATAATATTTTTTTTTTCATGAACCTCACCCATTATAGAATTTCATATAACTTATATATTTCTTCTTCCGTTCCTAATTTCTCTTTCGAAAGGTTATTTACTAATTTTTTTCTTAATTCTGTATCTTTTATAAGCCTCTCAATTCCTTTTGCAATAGCCTCCGGCTTCATATCTACAATTAATCCATTTATTTCATTGTCAATTTGATCTTTCGCGGTACTAAAATCAGTAACAAGTATAGGCTTATTCAATATTTTCGCCTCATCAATTGCTATAGATTTCCCTTCAAATTTAGATGTCTGTGCATAAATATCTGCTTGTTTTATATACGGATAAGGATTAGATTTTAATCCTAACAATTTGAAATTGTTTTCTAATTTATTTGCTTTTATCAAATTAGTCAGTTGTTCTCTTTCCTCGCCCTCTCCTATAATATTCCACTTTACTTTATACCCTTTATCTATTAGTTTCTTACAGGATTCTATAGCCATTTCAAAGCCTTTTTGGTAGTGCAGCCTACCTACTGAAAGTATAATAATTTCATTATCTTTCTTAGTATAAACATCCTTATTTTCCTGGTTAGCCATTTTATGTATCATTGTCGGTGATACAATATTATAAATAACGCTTATCTCATCTTTTTGATTAGGAAATCTGTTTTTTAGAATATTGGCACACTCTTCCGATACTGTAACTATATTGTTTAGCTTTCTGAAGTACAAAGCATCAAAGTTCGAATCCATCCCTAATTTATTATAGTCAATATGTACCCATCCTATTTTCTTATGTGCTTTCACCTTATCTACACAAAAATATGTAGCGGTTTTTTCTAAAAACCCTATAGTAGCATCATACTGTTTCTCAATTTCATTTAAAGACTTAGCGATATATTTCCAGCTGTATTGTTCCTTTATCGATGTATTTTTTCCTGCTCTATTCTTTATGGTGAACATACATCTATTATAGGCCAGCGATATTTCTCCTTTTAATAAAAACGTTTTGACCGATTTAAACAAAGGTAAAGTAAACGTCTTATATGTTTCTGGTATAGGTAAAATTTGTACATCTTTTGGTACAAATTCCATAAATATACCTTCATGGTTAAACAAAAATAAATCTACATTATATAACTGATAATCTATTTGAGATAATAAGTTTACTAGACTCTTTTCTCCACCACCAGCAGATAGACTAGGCATAACAAATAATAAATTTTTTTTCATAATATACCTCGATTTACTTAGCTAATTCTTGTAAGTATTCTACCGCTTTATATGACATTTTTTTAATATTAGGCATAGTTTGCTCTAGTTTGCTCTTCAATTGATCTTCTTCTCTTACCATCTCATCGAATTTAGCTTTTAATTTATTACTATTAGATATTTCTTCTATATTTAAGACTAATTTCTCTTCTCCAAATAAGTCTTTAGCTATTCCCTTCGATTTTATACTGTATCCCAATACCATAGTTGGAACACAATTTGAGTAAGCCGCTATCGTGGCATGTGTTCTAGCTCCTATAAAGAATCGCATCCTAGCTATATACCCTTTATATTGTATTGCATTTAAATTGTTTGGTAATATAATTACCCTACCTGTATTTTTAAATTCCTCATAATATGTATACAGAACTTCATAATCGTTATTCCCATCCTGCATAACATGCGGTGTGAGAGCAATTGTTGAATCTGTAGTATCTAGTATATGGTTAATTAAATCTCTTACTGCAACTTGTGAATCCTTGTTTCTATTCCATACAAGTGGACTAAAATTAAGACCTATTGTATTGCCATCTTGCCATCCTTTAGGTAATTCCAACTCTTCTTTCTCCATGGTAAATGCAGGATCTGCACACAATTTAACGTTATTAAGTCCCTTGTTTTTCAACATATTATAGGTAAGAGTTTCACGAGCTAATATTAAATCAAACTGTTTTAAGTCTCCTAACTTTCTCTCAGACATATCCTCTTCACCTATAGAACATCCCCATAACACTAACTTCTTTCCTGCTGCTTTTACTTTTTTATTTATTTCATACAATGCAGGCTGTTCCCCGTAACAATAATTATCTCCACCTATAGATAAACATACATCCATATTCTTTATATGTTTAATTATATTATCTTCCATTTTAGCTATTGCATAAGATTCATCATTAAATAATTTTACTTTAAGTAAAGCCATCCACCAATCGTATGAGTACTTCGCTATATTCTTAGTAGAACCATCATATATTCCATCTAACTTTGTTATAATCTTATCTGTTTCAGGCTTACTTGATACCAAATATATCTTTGTTTCATCTACCTTTTCTTTTATGATATTAGTAGAGGAACGAACAATAGCCTCACATCCCCTATTAAGACTTCCACCATGGGCAAACATCATAATTTTCATACTTAAACTCCCTCACTATTATTTATTTCTGAATCTACTGTAAGCTGTAACGCAATACAGCCCAACAGTTGATTGTCTCTTTATTAAATTTATTATTAACCGCTCATATCTTCCTAGCTTGTTATAAATTTCACTATAATATATAGGTAGTGCCTCTCTCACATGTTTATTTCGTATCATACTTTTTACGTATTTATACCGCTTATTGAAACTTACATCTTTAGATGGTGTAAAATAAACATGTATATAGGACATTACACTATTAATAAACTTTATTGACCTTAATTTACTTATTCTTACTCTATCAATTTTATCAGTATATATTTGGGGTAATTCCATAGTATATACTTCTACAGCCCTCTGAAAATAATCTTTTTCGGATATGTTTCTGGTAGCACTACCAGCTACCTCCTTGTAATGGTAACCTACATAATCTACATATTTCATACGAGTTGCACCACTAAAGAATGCAACGTTAAACATTCCATCTTCCCCCAATGCAATTCCGCTTGGGAATTTAACGTTATTTTCTTTAATTAAATTATTTCTATAGATCTTATTTACAACAGTATTTAAATTATCTGCCTTAAGGAAATAAGGTAATACTTCTTGCTCTATATAATCTTTTTCAAGAACAATATCTATAGGAAATGGATATGTTGTAATTACCTTATGCCCTTCCGTCTCGCCCTTAAAATTTGATATAACTACATCACAATTACTTTGTTTTACTGAGTTATATAGTGTTTCATACATATCCTTTTCTATACAATCATCAGCATCAACAAATCCCACATATTCTCCAGCGGCTAAATGTAAGCCCTTATTTCTTGCAATACTTACACCTTGATTTACTTGATTTATAAGTATTATCCTGTCATCTACTTGTTTATATCCCTCAATGATTTCCCTGCTATCGTCTATCGAGCCATCATTAATAAATATAAACTCACACTCTTGGAGTGTCTGATTTAAAAGTGACTCTATGCACCGAGTGATATATTTCCCTGCATTATAAACTGGTATTATTACACTTACTTTTTGGCTCATGCCTAAATCACACCTTTACGAGAAATCTCTTACGCTATCATCATAAATACACCTTTATTGTTGTCTCCTATACTTGATGTATTGATTGTTTAGGCGCCTATAAAGTGAAACTTTAATTAGTTGAACGAATCGGGCTTTTACGGGCAGTTGATCCCCCACCTAACTCCTTTGTTTTCGCCGAACTTTGAGGTGGAGGTCTTACTACCCGTTAATGCGGGATAATTTTATATAGCTTATTCAACTCAGCGTTATTACTGTAATCTCTATCTCGCAAATTATTAATTAATGTTTTCCTTAGTTCATCATCTCTATATAAATTTTCGATGCCTTCGACTAACCCCTCTACACTTGAATCGCATATAATGCCCTCAATTCCATCATCCAATTGGCTGGCTGCAGTAGGATAATTAGTTATCAATATAGGCTTTTCAAGGATTTTAGCTTCCGTAACCGTAACTGCCTTTCCCTCATATCTGGACGGTTGAACGTATAAATCACATAACTTCATATACGGATATGGGTTAGTTTGTTTGCCTAATAGTATAAAACTGTCTTCTAACTGTTGTTCCTTTATCAATTCCTTAAGGTTAGATTCATCCGATCCGTATCCTATCACATACCATTTTATATTGTTTAACCCCTTATTATGTAATGCTTTAAGGGCTTTTATAGCAACATCAAACCCTTTCGCATATGACAACCTTCCAACCGATAAAATATTAAAAGCACTGTTACCTTGTTTATTAAAACTTACAGTATCTTCAGCCATCTTCTGAATAAATTTGGGTGAAGTAATATTTTCTATTTGTAAAATTTTATCTTTTAGCGATGGATATACAGTTAAAAACGCTTTTGTGCATTCATCTGATATAGATGCTATGTAATCAAATTTATTCCACATAGCAAAGTCAATTTTATTATCAATTTCTAGTGTGCTATAATCTGTGTGAATCCAAGCTATCTTCTTATCAGCACTTACAGTATCAGCTAAAGGATTATGTGGCCATGCGTAACTAATCGCAAAGTCATACTTTTTTTTCTGTTTAGGCAAAAAATATGCTGCATACTTTGACACAAGCTGCATCTGAATATATCCCGAACCTTCCTTTAACTGTCTTTTTTTCGATATTCTCCCTGCCATATACTTACTTATTATTCTTGTGATTCCTGCCCCAAAATATCCTTCACGTATACATTGCACAATTGACTTCCTAAAGACGGTATATCCACCTATCTGTGGTAGTACGTTAACTTTATTAGGTACTAAATTTAAGAACTCTCCAGTATGATTAAATATCAATAAATCTATGTTGTATGTATCATAGTCGAAGCTTTCCAGCATATTAATTAAGCTTCTTTCTACTCCACCAATTTCCATATCATAGATAGAGATTAAAACATTTTTTTTCATACGCTTCCTCACGTTCATGTTTTGTTTTGATGTAAGTAAATGAAAGCAATCGCAGTATATGAATTCATATGGAATAAACTTTTTATTAGCTGCTTAAACTAGTGCGATCAATACACATATTCTCTCTTTTATTCACAAATAACGTATTAGAAGGAATATGCCCTTTTACAACGCTTCCGGCGGCTATTACGGTATTATCACCTATAACAGTATCCTTCAATATAACTACATTAGAACCAATCCAAACATTCTTCCCTATCTTTACCTTACCTTTTATCAGATGGCTATCTGCAGGGTTTTTATAATTATGATCGTGGTCATTAATACTCACATTTGGCCCTATTTTTGTACTTCTTCCAATCGATATTCTATTTACACAGTTGATATTACAGTTATCATTAATAAATACTTTTTCTTCTATATCTAATACTCCGTCAAAATCCAGTCTAATGCTGGCATTCTTTCTTACAAATACAAACTTTCCAATATTGACTTTTGAACGCTTATTGAAAATCTCAATCTTGCTATTTGCTTGAAGAAAAAAGATTGAACACTTTATATTACGAAAATATACTACCTTATAGAAGGCACCTCTTAATGCACCAATTACATGCGAAATATTCATTAGTATAGTAAAGTACAGTCCTCTATTACGGCTTTCTGCAACTATCGTTTGAACTATTTTCTTGAATACCTTAATCATGTGTATTCTCCTTAAAAGCTTCTTTTCCCATCACATATTTTCTTAGCCTAGCAACGTTATTTCCGCCTATGATTTTCGCTAAAATCAATTTTATATTACTCTTGATTCTTACTTTAGGAGGCAACCAACTTTTATAAAAATGATGCATTGCATATGTATTTTCAGTTATAAATTTTCTGCAATTGATATAATCATATGGAGAAAAATAAGTTTGTGGATAAAAAGCTCCCATACCGCTTATTTCTTGATATTCTCCATTTAATTTCAATCCTGCATTTTTTAGTATATTAGTTACAACCGCCACATTGGTTAAATCATCATGTTTTCCATCCTCTTTGATGAACCCTTTTCCTTCATATGAATCCAAAAACATTTTAATCAACTTATTTCCTTTCATAGCTCCTATAGTACTTGTCGCTATGTAATTTTCTTGTTCAAATCCCCAAAATGAATCATGATGGAGCATATTATCAAAAGGTTTGAATACCTCTACATCGGTATCTAAATAAATACCTCCAAACTTATAAAGAACATATACCCTTACATAATCACTTACAAATGCAAATTTTTTCGAATCATAGGCTTCTTTGACATATAAGTTACATTCTATGTCAAAATTATTTTCATTCCACTCAATAATTTCATATTCTGGGAGGTTCTTCTTCCAGCTATCTATGCATTTTTGTACAATCTCAGGTTTCTCTCTACCACCAAACCAACAATAATGTATGGTTGATGGAATTTTCCTCACGTTCTCCAATTGATACACGCTCCCCCCGATATGCTTAAATTTATACTTAGAAGTAGTGTTACTGAAAAATCTATAAAGATAGATATTTACTTGTATAAATGATGCCTAAACTTATTACACTCTCGTAAAAATAATAAATGAGATAACACAATAAAAGTCCGTAATATACGAAATTCCTATCCTTTTTAGAAAATAATACAACAATCCATGAAATTAAAATTAATTGATATAAACTGAAATAAATGGTGAATCTTGCAAATATCCAATTTTGCGTTGAAATAATCATGAACACTAAACCAATTAAAGACATGTTTACAATGTAATCACTTTTCGGAAAGACTTCTCTTAATTTTTCTTTTCCAAGATATGCAAGAACTATTGGCACAGCACTAACTGCAACACGTAATACATTTGCTCCTCCCTCTGCAAAGTCCTTGTAGTGTCCATACTGAGTTGATTCTAATGCCGAGAACAAAGCTGATGAGAATTGGTTAAACCCAATTACTATAATGACCGAGAAGAACAGCAATACGTACGTATCCCATGCCCAAGCCTTTCTCCTAACCAAAAAATAAATTGGGATTAAAACAAGCGCTGACTTATGAATCATAGCTGCTAAAAGTACAACTAAAATATATTTTTTCCAATTTCCATTAAAAATATATTTTGTGGCCAGAAAGACAATAGATGCTGCTAAAAACTGCCTGATTCCATTCATGGATACTAAATACATTCCACCTGTAATATATACAAATAAGGCTAATTCAAGCATCCGGGAGTATTTATAAAGAGTTATTACAATTAATACATTTGTCACTAAGGCGACAAAAAATACCATTATCTGCGGATCTTTTGAGAAGTGTTGCAGAAACATCTGTAAAAGATCAAACCCAAAATCCCCTGAGAAATCAATATTGCTCCAACTGAATTCATTGTGGGCATAGGAATACATGTAAAAATAAGTATCACCAATATTATTTCTAAGTCCCGATACAATAACAAGCGATGCCATTGCCAAGAAACTAAGCATTTTATTTGGTTGAACTGGAACGATCCCATTGCTCATGCTCTTTGCAGAATATCTTGAAAAAAAAGATAAAATGTAAACTACAAAAAGGTTTATCCATAATATAGTCATTCCATAACTCCTTCCACACAGCAAACAAGCAAGTAACTTAGACATGCAAAAGCACTGAAGAAAATAGATATATTTACACATAAATATATTAACAGATTCATTAGCCAATTATTGCAAGCTTACACAACAATTACCGGTATACCTTCAGCCTCTTAATGGCGCTTCGAAACGGTTTTATTACTTGTATTCTGTATATAAAGATAGAGAAGAATCCCGAAAGGTATCGCCAGGAAAGTAGTACCCTTACATGGTGATTCTTTAAGAAAAGCATAATTTCTAATCATCAGATTACTAGATACATAATGTATGGATTCTCGAAATCTCTCCTTAAAAGAAGGAGCATACTGCATAGCAACCTTTCTGAAGAATAAAAACCCACGCGGATTTTTCTTATATTGTTTAATCATGTTCATACTCGAACCATCATCTAAATATTCCACATGGCATAAGACTTCATTCATAATAAGTAAAGGACATTGTTGATCAATTAAAATATACTTATAACTGAGCGGACAGTACTTTTCTCCTGAAAATATAGGATATGGCAAAGAATTTCTTGTCAATTCCGAACGATAAACTAGTTTCTTATCGCCTCTGACCCCATGAAGACCATACAAACTTGACAGTGTGGAAGATTTAATATTAGATGGCATTTTAGTTCCAATGATTTCTCCATTCTGTTTCGCATCCAACCCGACTATTCCAGCACACTTCTTACTTCCATGTGCCTTCCAAAATGAAGCAATCTTTTCAACAGCATCTTCAGCCATATAATCATCCGAGTCTATACACACATTTAATTCTGTATCAATTAATTCATAAGCGGTATTGTGTGCCCCATGCATACCTTGATTTTCTTGGTAATGATAACGAATGGGAACGACATCTTCTACAATCCAAGTATCAATAAGTTCCTTTGTGTTATCATTAGAGCCATCATCAATAATTAACCAAATAAAATCTTTACATTTTTGCCTCTTTAAACTTTCATAACATAAATGAAGGGTATATGCACGATTATATGTAGGCGTAAAAACGGTTAAGAGTGGCGTCATTGCAAACCCTCCTGCATCAAATTTTTATTATTTATAGGCATGTGCATAATAGTAATCTGTCAACCAGTTTGCCATAGTAGCCGTATCATAGCCACTATTTTGCATTACATTTGTTGTATCCTCATGCTCCAATGATGAGGAAAGAATATAATCTGCCCATAATTCCGTTGAACTCTTTAAGCTCATAAATTTCATTCGGTCAGTCAAGTTAGATTCACTAGTAATTGCATCAGACACCACACAATTTAAACCTGCAGCCTGTGCTTCCACTAGTACAACTGGCAAGCCTTCAAAAAGCGAAGGAAAAAGAAAAATATCAAATCCTTGCATCAATTGCGGGATATCGGTTCTAGTTCCTAGAAATCTGACTTCAGAAGACAACCCTAAGTCAGCAACTTTTTTTTCAATGCTTGCACGTAGGGTACCCTCTCCTATGAGAGTCAGTATGGATTCTGGATTCTTTTTATGTACAGCATGGAAAATATCTATTAAGAATTCATGATTCTTTTGCTTATTAAATCTTCCTACATGCCCTATAACTAACGTATTATCATTTGCCCCAATTTCTTCTCTTACTTTATTTCTTTTACTTTCATTATATTTAAATTCTTCAACATTCACTGCGTTATTTAGAACCGTTACTTCATTAGAATTTGTCTGTTTCTTTCCAAACAACCATTCTCCTGCTTTTTTCGAACATGCAAAATATGCAGTCGGATTGTCTTTCATCATAAATCTTGCATATAGTCGAAAAGGAAGTTTTATATCAATACCTAAATCACTTAAATGACTATGCGCAATACGGCATGGAACACCTGCATTTTTCGCTGCTCTTAATACAAAACTACTGTTCTCATTGATATGGGAATGTACTACTTTATATTCAGGATTAGTAGCAAAGAACTCTTTGAGTAATTTAAAATAACGGCGATAATTTCCAGGTCGTATCTGTGGCATTCGATAAATCTTCCCGCCAAGCTTCATTATTTCATCATCATAATGTCCCTTATCTGTTCTATGTACCATAAAATCAAATTGAATCTTACTACGATCTATTCTTCGATAATAATTCATCAACATAGTTTCAAGCCCGCCGCGATTCATGACGGTAACTACTTGAAGTATACGAATAGGTTTCAAGAGTACCACTCCTATCTCATCATCTTTCTGAGTGAATCTATTGCCACTAACATAAAATAATACCCTGCGGTAAACCTATATTTTACGCAAAAGTAAAACGCCTTCCAAACAATAGGGAAGTGATTCATCTCTAATTGTTTAAAAGAACGCCTTATCCGATTATCATTTAGTATTTTACTTAATCTGTTAAATTTCGTTAATGGAGATATGCGATTACTTTTACTCATTGTATTTAAGCCAAGTCCGAGCGTATTAAGACAAATACGATTATTTAAGGCTAATCGAAATTTTCCTGATAGCTGCTTATCTTCTAAAAATTGCTCGATTATGTCATAAAGGTTAAACCATTGATTCATCAATTCCGGTTTGTAATTAGACGTGACGGAAGCTGCATTTGTTTTCCAGTAATGATAAAAAGGCTTATTTAAAAAAACAAATTTATCAATATAATAAAATGTCTGTATATTAAATAATGAGTCCTCATTTGTACCAATAAAACTTAAATCCACAAACTGAATCGCGTTTTCTTTAATAACCTCAGAACGATAAAGCTTTGACCAAACAGTTCCCCAAGCATCTAAGAATTCTGGATTTCCTATTTCTTCATTTATAGGACCGATTAAACGTCTCATTACGTTTGCTTTAATTTCTTCGCCTTCATAACAAACTTTTTCAGGAAGATCAAATTTCTTCTCTTTTGAATGACTTCCAAATTCACGAGTATATGTACACATAACAACGTCTGCCTTACCTTGAACTGCTTCCTGATACAAGGTTTCATACATGTCCATGTCTATCCAATCATCCGGATCAACAAACCCAATATATTCTCCGCTCGCGGTTTGAATACCTGCATTTCTTGCTGAAGAAACACCACCGTTTTCTTTTTCAATCACTATAATTCTTTTATCTTTCTTTGCGTACTCATTAAGTATACCTGCACTCTTATCTGTTGAGCCATCGTTTACCATAATGATTTCGATATCTTCAAGTGTTTGTGACGTTAGGCTGTTTAAACACCTTCCTAATAAAGTTTCAACATTATAGACAGGAACTATTATACTGATTTTCGGTTTCATCTGTTTCCTCCAGAATGTATTTCCCATAAATAGAACTCAATTCAGATTCAACTTGAATAATCGAATATTTATGCATTTTCTTTTTGCTTTCAATACCCATTTTTACAAGTAAGTCTTTTGATTTGTTCATCTCTAGTACTCTTAAACCAAACATTTGAGCATCTTGATTGGAAATGATATAGCCATTTACTTTATCTTCTACAAGTTCCAAATGTCCTCTGTTCTCACTTGCAATTATCGGTAACCCACAAGCCATGGCCTCCATAATATTAACCGGCAGACCTTCGCGAAGACTTGATGCAACCGCAATATCGCAAACGGATAAAATTTTCGAGATATCATTCCGATAACCAAGAAATTCCACCATTTCAAATACGCCAATTTGCTTAGCCAAATCTTTACAATCCTCTAGTGAGGGACCGTTTCCAGCCAATAGAAGCCTTGCGTTTGGGACACTATCCTTTATTAAAGCCAATGATCGAATCAAAAATTGTTGATTTTTATTTTTATTAAACTCAGCCGCATAGAACATCAAGAAATCGGTGGGCTTATATCCCATCTCACTCCTCAGACAAAGCTTTTGAATCTCATCAGCTGGTTTAAAGTATTCTGTGTCTACTCCCACTCCGTGTACTTGTTCAATTTCAACTGCTTTGAAACGCCGCTGAACAGCCAGATCATAATCCTCTTGATTTATTGTGATCAGGCAGTCTGTGTAATTTGCCATTACTTTTTCAATAGGATAATATAATAACCAATTTATTAGCGGGGCACCTTTACAAAAGTGGAATCCGTGAGCAGTATATAAAACCTTTGTTCCATATTTTCTAGCATTTCTTGCTGCCAAACGTGTAAGGGCTCCCCCCATTGGTGTATGGCAATGAATAATTTTATATCCATTTTTATCAATGATAGCTTTCAACTCTTTATAAGCCTTAATGTTCTTGGGCTGCAAAGGTGATCTTTGAATAGAAAGTTCATACTTCTTATTCACGTATGGAAGGTCCAAGTTGCCGGCAGCAGCAACATGAACTTCCCATCCCTGTTCTTTAAACCATTTCATATACGGCAAGTGAAATGCTTTAAAATGAATATCTACCGTTGCACAGAACAATACTTTATTTCCCACATATATCACCCTACACTCGTTATAATCTGTCTAACCAGCCTGTAACCTGTACATACTTCATTTTTCTAAATAGTAAAATACGTATCTAAACGCACGTATTCAAATCGACATTCACACTATATTTTGCGAAGCTATACGGTTATTTGCCAATGCCAATACCTGTTCTCTCAATTCTAATTTCTCAAGATTAGGGTATGTTTGAATAATTTCTTCAATTTCTTTTATATAAAGATTTGATGTTTTACCTATGTAAATTTTAGGATGGATTTGTTGCTCATGCACTTCTTCCTTTTTCAGCAATTCTTCAAAAAGCTTCTCTCCAGGTCTCATTCCAGTGAACTTTATTTGTATCTCATCTAATGAATGTCCTGATAATGTAATTAAGTTTTTCGCAAGATCCACTATTTTGACAGGATCACCCATATCCAAAATGAATATCTCCCCACCTTTAGCTAATGCCCCAGCCTGTATTACAAGTTTAGATGCTTCTGGAATTGTCATAAAGTAACGAATCATTTTTGGATCAGTGACAGTCACTGGTCCCCCTTGCTTAATTTGCTTTTTGAACAGTGGTATAACACTACCACGGCTTCCTAATACATTTCCAAATCGTACAGCCACAAATTTCGTACTACTTGTTTTATCTAAGTTTTGGATTACCATTTCAGCAAGCCTTTTTGTCGCTCCCATTACACTCGTAGGATTCACAGCTTTATCTGTAGAAATCATTACAAACGTCTCAACTCCATGCCAACTTGCTGCTGTTGCTACATTTGTTGTCCCGATCAAATTATTTTTTATCGCTTCTTCAGGATTACGTTCCATTAAGGGTACATGCTTATGTGCAGCAGCATGATAAACAACTTGAGGATGATATTGACTCATGACTGACATCATTTTCATATCATCCTGCACATCAGCAATTTCTGTAGTAAAGATAATATCGGTGTCACTGTATAGCTCTTTTAATTCCATTTCAATGGAATAGATACTATTTTCACCATGACCTAATAAAATCAATTGTTTTGGGTTAAAATGTGCGATTTGACGACAAATTTCAGACCCAATTGAGCCACCTGCACCAGTTACTAAAATAACTTTATTAGTTATAAAATCTGAAATACTTTCAATATCTAATTCAACCGGCTCACGCCCTAATAAATCTTCTACCTGAACATCACGAAATTCATTTACTGAAACCTTTCCAGTCACTAAATCCTCTAACATCGGAAGAATTTGTGTTTTCATTTTTGTCTTAGAACACTCTTGGAAAATCATATTTAATTCTTTCTTACTAAGTGAAGGAATTGCTATTATGATACTGTCGATGCCTAATTTCTGAACAGTAGATTCAATGCGATTCACTCCCCCGACCACTGGTATTCCAAGTATATCCAGTCCGTGTTTCTTTATATTGTCATCAATAAAAGCAACTGGTAGTAATTCTGTTTCATTATTATTCAACAACTGCCGTACAACCATTGTACCTGCAGAACCTGCACCAATAATTAGCGTTCGTTTTTTATTGTCACCCTTTTGGATATAAGCATCTCGGAACATTCGCCATAAAAAACGTGATCCTCCGATCAATAAAACATGGATCATCCAAGTAACAACAAGTAGACGGAAATAAATATCATGGAGTAATATTTTTTGTACTACTGCTGTTGTGATAATAGAAAGTGTAACTGCTTTCAAAATAATGAGTAGTTCGCCTATACTTGCATACTCCCATGCTTTTTTATATAGCTTATAAATAAAAGAAAAAATATGATGGCTAAGAAGCAAGGTCATCGCACTTGCTACAATAGGCAATGTTATAACGTGGAAATCAGCACTTACTAAAAAGCGACTAAAGAAAATCGTGGTTAATACAATTAAGGAATCTACTAAAATTAATAGAAACAATCTTTGATGATACGTCATAATAGGCCCCTCTCTCAATTTTTTGTAACTAATATTTTTATCTATATATCTAACTAAATATTTAAGGAAGGAAATAAATGACTAACTAATATAAAGTTCCTGTCTACAAGATCCTTCAAAAAGACTTTCTAGACAGAAACTTCAAATAAACACGGGCATTTAACCCTCCCTCACATCACGCTCTTGACGACTAACGTCTAAGGTGTTTTAACCCACAGCATAATCGAGTGCCTCCATTGATAGCGGTAAGGAGACATCACCGTACCATATACTTTTTTTATAGGTGACCTTTCATTCTTTACCGAAGAATGTCCTTCCTCCTTACCCTATGAGCTAAAAAGTACTGTATGAGCATCGCCCGCATAACTGATTTGAATAAATCTCTTATACCTTTTTATTCAAAATAGCCCCTAGAAACCTACTGTTGCTTAAACCTAACACTCTTTCTGCTTCAACTACCGCTTCACTAGCAGTTTGATTGCAACTTAATACCAACAATACGCCATCACACTGACTAGCTAGTATACTCGTGTCTGTTACTTCCAAAAGAGGTGAAGAGTCAAATAAAATAACGTCATATTGTTCTATTACTTTGTTAATTAAATCTTGCATGGATGGTAAGCTAAGCAGCTCAGCTGGATTATTAACTTCAGAACCACTTGTTAAAACATGTACATTTTTGATTTCCGTCTGAATTACCGCCTTCTCTAGCGTTGCTTTTCCCTCTAGAATATTTGTTAATCCCGATCTATTTTCTATTCCAAAAATTTTATGTAGTTCTGAAGTTCTTAAATCCGCATCAATGACTAAGACCCTTTCATCCTGCTGAGCCATAGAAACCGCCAAATTTGCCACAGTAATGGTTTTTCCTTCCCCATATCCAGGAGAAGTAATTATTATAGTTCTTTTTTTATCTGCTTCAGATACAAACTGAAGATTAGTACGAATTGTTCGATATTCCTCAGCAACCTTCGAATTCGGAGCTGTATGCGCAATTAAATTACTATTATCAAGAGGACGACTTTGTTTTTTATTAAGAATCAAATGTTTTTCCTCCTACCATTACACTTTCTTTCTTACTGTTTTTATCTACTATATTATTTTTTTTCATTTGGGAAACACTTCCTAAAACAGGGATCGGTAGTAACTTTTCAATATCACGTTCCGATTTAATTGTTTCATCAAGGGAATCCAATAAGAAAACGATCCCTATACTCAATATAAATGCGGCAGCCATGGCCAGCTCTATCGTACCTGCATGATTTAAGTTTATTGGCGAAGGGTTTCCTTGTGCGTTTGCTTCTGTTAAAATACGAACACTTCCGAAATTCATAACAGATTTTGCTTCTTCTTTATAAACATTTGCTGTAACATTAGCAATTTGGGCAGCCTGCACTGGATTAGTATCTATAGCTGTTATAGTGACAATCTGTGATTCTTCCACCTTTCCAACACTTATCTGTCCGCTTAATGCGCCTGCTGATTTTTTCAAATTTAGTTGCTGAGCTACTTTCTCTAAAACAACAGGTTCTTTAATCATCACTTTAAGTGTACCCATTGCTTCAGGATTTGCCGGAATAAGGATCCTTGCGGAAGATGAATATAAAGGCGTTTTCATAAAAAAACTGTATATCCCACCAACTAATCCGGCCAATATTGTGATTACTGCCATAATCCAAAATCTTCTTTTTATAATATTAAACAAGCTTTTTAAATTTATTTCCTTCTCCATACTTCCCCTCCACTATTATTTAATTGATTAAAAATGAAGTTAAATATATATTGAACAACATCATTTAATTTACATCTGAATATATTTACAAATCACCATCCGAATATACACATTTCCACTTGTTTAAAGATGCACAAAATCACTCCTAATTTTTATTACAATGACTGACCCTAAAGCATGAATAAATCTTCAAAAATTCCTTTATAGTGTTACATTATTTCATGTAACACTATAAAGGAATTAGTGTTAGTATCCTACACATAGAACATTGCACAGTCTTTTAAACAAAGCCTTACTCTGTAAGGTTTTAACTATATACCTATGTATATTTACTTTTCATAGTCAGGGGAAATCAATCAAAATTATACATATTTATCCTAGCGTTAACACGTATATTTAAATTAATATTTATATATTTAAATTAATATTTATATATTCAATGTAATTTAATGCAAGATAAGAAAATTGAACTTTTCAAGTATAGATTTGATTAACAAAACAAACGTTTCGTTTCATTAATCATAATATACTCATGTATTATTCATTTTAGTTCTTGATAATACCCCCGTCAATATAAATTTATACGTCCAATTCACTCTCTACCTAGAATATCCCATTCAATTATCTTCATATAAATTCACACATAATCTCATAAATAATTATTTCAAGGAAGTAAAGATCGTATAGTCATATGCATATTACCCAATTAAATTCTTGTGACGGTATCTATATGTCCAACAACCGCTTATAAAAGAGTTTAAAAACAATTGTTGAATTATAGAGTTGAGGTCCTCTTATTAAAAAATGAAGCAAAATAGTAGCATACTATAAGTAGCCGATAACCATTTATAAATAAATGAAACAATATTGTCCTCTTTTGACGATTAATGAAAGAGAAATAACATTAGAAAGTCCCATTCCAAAACTAACATAGACTTAACTTTTCCCCAACATATTGACTGAAATCTACAAAAAACTTATTTCTAATGAAATAGACTTAAGTTCTTTTTGTATCGTTAAAGCTTAGTTACAAACCATTTCGCTTTCCACTAACTTTTTCATATAATCTAATAGCTCTTTTTTTAACTCTTCATGTTGCAGTGCCATTTCAATTGTTGTTTGAATAAACCCTAGTTTTTCTCCGACATCATAGCGTTTTCCTTCGAAATCATATGCGAATACACGTTGAATTTCATTTAAACGCTGAATCGCATCTGTTAACTGAATTTCTCCGCCTGCCCCTGTTTGTTGATCTTCTAAGAACATAAAGATTTCTGGCGTTAACACGTAACGTCCCATAATCGCTAAGTTAGATGGTGCTGTTCCTTTAGCAGGTTTTTCAACAAATTTACTCACTTGATAACTACGATCCTTTTGCTCTAACGGATCAATAATACCATAGCGATGCGTTTCATTCTCTGGAACAGTTTGAACACCAATTACTGATGATTGTGTATTCTCATATTGATTCATTAATTGGCGTAAGCATGGCGTATCCGCTTGAACAATATCATCACCAAGTAGTACCGCAAATGGCTCATTTCCAATAAATTTACGAGCACACCAAACAGCATGTCCTAGACCTTTAGGCTCTTTTTGGCGAATATAATGAATATTGATCTTTGAAGATTCTTGTACTTTTTCAAGAGTTTCATACTTTCCTTTTGATAGTAAGTTTTGTTCTAATTCAAAGGAATGATCGAAATGATCTTCAATTGCACGTTTTCCTTTTCCTGTTACGATAATAATATCTTCAATTCCAGACGCAATTGCCTCTTCCACGATATATTGAATTGTTGGTTTATCAACAATTGGTAACATTTCTTTTGGCATTGCTTTTGTTGCTGGTAGGAAGCGAGTCCCTAATCCAGCAGCTGGAATAATAGCTTTTCTTACTTTTTTCAATGATATTCCTCCTAGTAATATATAATTTTTTTATATTTACTTGATTGAACAATTAACAAACACACTTATTATATCAATATTTCCTTATTTTAATATATCAAAGATGGATATTTGCTCAATTGTTGAACCATTAGAAGCAAACTTAAAATCAAACTTATCAGATCGATAAATTAATAAAGAACTATCTTCGTTTTTCAATTGTGCTTCACCCAATTGTTCTAACAACGTTGCCTTCAATATATTTACGTTCTTAAGACTTACCTGTTTAACAATCAATTGATTATTATATAAAACATCAATTTCTTTATATTTTGTTAGTACTCCTTCTGGTACTTTTTCTTCATTTTGAGGAATACCTATTATACTAGTTACATCCTCTTTACGCTTACCTAAAAAAGTAAGGGCTTGTTCCAGATTTTGAGAAGTACCTTCTAATTTTTTTATTTTATTTACAACATCCTCATAAGATAATGCATGAGTAAATGGAATTGAGCTTACTATCTCTTCACTAACCCATCCTTCTTCCCCATTATCATAAATAGCCTTCAACCAATTGACCCCAGATTTTTCATCTTTTTTCTGATCCTTTACCACAAAAGGTGTTCCAAATACCATAGTAGCAATCGCTTGTCCCTCTAACGCTGGCACACTTCTCACACGAGCTTTAGCAGAATTTACATACCGAACATCTAAATCAGCTAATGGATTCTTCTCTTGTTTAACAACCTTTGCTTGTCTAGATTGTTCTTTCTTTTGTTCTTTAGCCTGTAAAGGAGAAAAGATATTATCCCTTTGCCAATACGTCAATCCACTTATAGTTGTAATTAGTAATACACCAATTAAGCCAGCAATATACTTACGTTTGATTCGATTATTCTTACTGTGAACATGCGCTCCACTTAATCTAGGTGCATAATTGGAAGCTTCTTTTGGAACCTCTTTTGAAGCAATATTTACCTCTGCCAACCCTTTTCCTGCCTGTTTCTCCATTGCTTCTTTTTTGAAGTTTTGCTGCTCTTCTTTACTCATTGCCTTATATTCTTTTAAGAAACTTTCATACTTCGGCATTACTTCCTCAATAGGACCATAGTCTCTAATTTCACCGTATTCAAGCCATAGAGCCTTTGTACAGAATTTTTTCACTTGTCCTAAAGAATGGCTAACAAAAAATATTGTTTTGCCCTGTTCTTTAAATTCATTCATACGGTTTAAGCATTTATCAGCAAATGTTTGATCACCTACTGATAAAGCTTCATCAATTACGAGTACATCTGGATTAATACTAACTGAAATCGCGAATCCTAAACGCGATTTCATCCCGCTAGAATATTTTTTTACTGGCATATCAATAAACTTACCTATATCAGCAAAATCAATAATTTCAGGTGTTAACTTTTCAATTTGTGCTTTACTCATTCCCATCATTAAGCATTTAAGCTCAATGTTTTCTCTACCTGACAATTGATTATTAAGACCAGCTGCGATTGCAATAAGTGCGACTTTCCCTTTTATGTCGATACTTCCAGTTGTAGGCGGTGTAATTCCAGCAATCAAATTAGACATTGTAGATTTTCCAGAACCATTTACCCCAACAATACCAATAACATCGCCTTTTTGAGCCTCAAATTCTAAGTTTCTTAATGCATAAAAGTCTTCACCAAATCCTCCAGGATACAGAATATCCTTTAATTTCTCAGAGTTTTTGCTATGCATTTTATATTTTTTTGTTACATTATGAAACCTCACTGATTCATTCATTTTTTACAACCCTCATCATAGATAATCTGCAAAGTGCTTTCTAAATTTCACATGTAGCGTTGCACCAATTAACAACGTAACAAGGACAAACGACCAAAAATATAATGCATAATTTAGATCTTGATAAAACCAGCTTGTTCCTAGTAAAGAAGCACGATATCCATCTACAATATAGCAAAATGGATTTAACTGCATAATTTTTTGAAGAAACGATGGTAATTTTTCAGGTGTCCATAATATAGGCGTTAAGTATAGCAACATTCGCATAATTGATTGAACAATCATTTGAACATCTCTCACAATTGTTGCTAACGTTGACGTAATTAAGGAGAGTGAAAATATTAACATAAGGGTAGCAAACATATAATAAA
This sequence comes from Bacillus cereus group sp. N21, assembly GCF_016483395.1. Lineage (NCBI taxonomy): Bacteria > Bacillati > Bacillota > Bacilli > Caryophanales > Bacillaceae > Bacillus > Bacillus cereus group sp. N21. The sequence goes on along the minus strand of NZ_JAEHBX010000001.1, from coordinate 48,463 downwards.
CAAGCTGAATATAATGAATAGAAATACCTTGACCCGTTACTAAAAATAAAATTGTCACAATACCGATAAGTATCAAATGCTGATAAAGATTAGACATAATTACAAAGCTTGGGATAACACTCATTGGAAAACTCATCTTCGAAATCATATTTAACCTTGTATAAATAGACTTAGATGCTTGTAGCATTGCTGGTTGTACAAAAAACCATACAACAAGCCCTGCAGATAACCAATAAACAAATGGTACTCCATTTACTCCTTGACCACCCCGAATCCCAAAGCCGAATACAAACCAATAAATACTTATCTGTATGAGAGGATTCAAAACTTCCCACACAAGTCCTAAATAATTATTATTATTTGTACTTTTTACTTGATAAATAGATAAACGTTGAATTAAATATAGACTGTTTACCTGTTCTTTTAATACCATAATCATTGAGTTCATCTTTACTGTGCCTCTCCGAAGAATATTTTCTCTACTACTCGTTTAGAAGCAAAACCATCTTCTAAATAACAATAATTATTATAGAAGGTATTATATTTCCCTGCAAATTCACCTAAACCTAGAGTTTCGAATCTTAATATTTCCTCAAGCACTTCTTCCGTATTCATCACAACTGGACCAGGAGCTTCTGTCTCTAAGTCAAAATAAAAACCTCTTAACTTATCACGATACGAGTCAATATCATACGTGTAGAAAATGATTGGTCGTTTCAAATTCGCATAGTCAAAAAAGACTGAAGAGTAATCTGTAATTAACAAGTCAGATAGTAAATACAGCTCATTTATATCGACATGCTTAGAGAAATCATACACAAACCCTTTATACGGTTCTAAATCAAACTGTTCTGCAACTAAGTAGTGCATGCGTAACAAAATGATATAATCTGAACCTAATTGTTTCTGCAAAAGACTTAAATCTAATTGTAAATCTAATTTATATCGACCTTTACTATAAAACTGATCGTCTCGCCACGTTGGGGCATATAAAATAATTTTTTTATCTATAGGTAATCCATTCTGTTTCTTTAATGTATCGACTGCCTTAGAATTATTATTTACATATAAGAAATCGTTACGAGGATATCCTGCTTCAACAACAGTTTTTTGAAATTGAAAAGCCCTCTTAAATATTTCAGTCGAATATACATTAGGGGAAAGTAAATAATCCCAGTTTTGTGCTTCACGATGAAAATTGTCCTTATACTTTTCAGTTGTTGTACCCGGCATATGAACTTCTTTCATATCACCCGCTAATTTCTTAAGAGGTGTACCGTGCCAAGTTTGTATATAAATAGTATGCCTTGGCTTAGGAAGCCAAAGTGGCATTCTACTATTTGTTACCCAATACTGCGCACGTGCCAATAAAATAAACCAACGAATTGAAAATCTTTTTACATATGGGATATTTTCTTTGTCAAACTGCGCTGTGTAATTTTTATTTACACTCCAAACCATTTGAAAGTCCATGTCATTTTGTAACATGTATTCATACATAGCTCGTGGATTACAACTATATTGTTTTCCGGAATAACTCTCAAATAAAATTAACTTCCTTTTGGGAGGCAAACAACTACAGAAAAGAAATACTGCCTTACATAGTTTTTTTACAATACGGTGATTTTTTATTCTTCTTATAAATCCCATGTTATTTACACACCTTCTAATTCAGTCGCTACATACTTACGATACATTAACGCGAAACCTCGCCTTTTCCCGTTCTTCCCATTAATGCGTCTACCTCTTCTTTTGCATTTTTCCCATTAAATAAAACATTATATATCGCAGTCGTAATCGGCATTTCAATACTCATTTTTTCAGCTAAATGATATGCTGCCTCAGCTGTACGAACACCTTCTACCACCATGCCCATATTCTCTAATACTTCTTCTAAATTATGACCCTTACCAAGTAAATTTCCAGCTCGCCAATTTCGACTATGAACACTTGTACAAGTCACAATTAAATCACCGACACCTGTTAATCCCGCAAAAGTAAGCGGATTTGCTCCCATCTCACACCCTAATCGTGTAATTTCCGTTAGTCCCCTGGAAATTAACGCTGCTTTTGCGTTATCTCCGTAACCAAGACCATCTGAGATTCCTGCGCCAAGGGCAATAATATTCTTTAGTGCCCCGCCTAATTCAACACCAATCACATCTCGATTTGTATAAACACGGAAATTTGTATTCATAAATAGCTTTTGTGTTTTTTCTGCGGCCTGTAGATGATATGACGCAGCAGTTACAGTAGTAGGATGACGAAGACTTACCTCTTCTGCATGGCTTGGCCCTGAAAGAACAACAACACTTTCTATTAACTCTTTCGGCATCTCTTCTTCAATCATTTCTGAGATACGTTTAAATGATCCTGGTTCAATTCCTTTACTTGCATGGATAATTGTTATCGGTTGTTTTACAACTTCCTTTAGTTGTTGTATTACACTACGAATCGCTTTCGTTGGAACAACTAATAGTACCGTATCTATCCCATCCATTACTTCCTCTAGAGACTCGTATCCTTTTATTGTTTTAGAAAGTTGAATCCCCGGTAAATATGCTTCATTCGTATGCTTCTCATTAATTTCATGGATTTGTTCCGCCTTATTCCCCCAAATCCTTACTTCATGTCCGTTATCCGCAAGAACCATAGATAACGCTGTTCCCCAACTTCCTGCACCTATGACTGTAATCTGTTTCAAAATAATCCTCCCTCACCATCTTAACAGCGTTAAAAGCGTTATTATTTACATAAGAAGCTAAGTGACATAAATATAGTTCACTTAGCTTTGAGTTCTTTTACTTAAAATATAATAACTGAGTTATAAATCTTATTTTTCAAAAACTAAAACTGGAAATAAGTAAATCTTAATCCATTATTGTTTTTTAAATTTATTAAATAGCACAATCCACTTTTCACTGTAAGCTTCTGAAAAAAAGATTTAATTCATTTCCACGAGCTTTTTTATCCATTTCAATAGTTAGTTGTAGATTATCTAACATGTATGCCACCTTATTGGCTAACACTGTATATAAAGATTGAATATATACTTTCTTCAAATCATAATATAAATGTTCCTCTGCCCTAAAGTCTTAGATTATTTCTTAGACTCCCTATATTCAACTTTCAAGCCAATTTTAAAACAATTCGTTAACAATTTTTTCAGATGCTCTTCCATCATCAAATTGATTATATTTTTCTTGAAAACGTATGATTCTCTCTTGATACTTTTTTGAGAATGTAGCAATATCCTGAATTTCTTTTACAAGTGTCTCTGTATCTTCGATAAGTGGACCTGGTGCCTCTTCTTCAAAGTCAACATACATACCTCGTAATTTATTTTTATAATTATCATAATCATACGTGTAAAATAGCATTGGTTTATTTAATAATGAATAATCAAACATAACTGATGAATAGTCAGTAATCAAAATATCAGCTATTAAATACATATCTCGAATATCATCATAATGACTATAATCGTAAGCAAAACCTTCGTACTCACTTAATGAGAATCCTTTTTTCGAAAAATGATGTAGCTTAACAATAAATATATACTCATCACCAAAATTTTGTTTTAGTTGATTCAGATTTATAGGCATTCTAAATTTACCCTTTGTTCTCCATGTTGGAACGTAAACAATCACTTTTTTATCTACAGGTATACCCATCTTTTCTTTGATTTTATTAATACTCCCTTTATTATTATCTCTAAATAATTTATCATTTCTCGGATAACCAACTTTTAAGAACTTATTATTGAAATCATATGCGCTCTTGGCAATATCAGAAACATAATCACTTGGAACTGATAAATAATCCCAACGGTGACATCTTCTTAAAAACTTCTCCTTCTGAACTTCACCAACGACTTCTCCTGGTGCATCTAAACCTAAAGTTTTTAACGGTGTTCCATGCATCGTCTGAATTTCAGTTACATTTTTACGCTTTTCATAAAAATCAGGGAAGTTTACATTGTTTACAAAATGTTTAGCTGTTGCCAAATGATAATAATACTTTAACGAATTAATTCTAACTGTTTCTGCGTTTCCTGGTACATTTGTATGATGATCTCTTAAAAACCAAACTGTTTTGTAGTCTTTTTTATATTCATCAATATACTCATAGACAGCTCTTGGATTACATTCGAAATTTTTGCCCCAATAAGATTCAAATACTACATCTTTCTTTTTCAAAGGTAATAATCTCATTAAAGGATATAGCACTTTTCTAATTACCTCTTGCCTTCTTGGACCCCTTTCAATCCACTTCCACTCAGGTTCCACTCTCAATGTTAAAAGATTAGTATTCTTTGAACGGTAAATTACATATTTATAATCTTGAAAAATTGTTCGAACACTATCCATATTTTCTTTCTTAAATTCTATTCTACTTTCTAAATTCTTTTGTCCAGTTGTCTTTAACTTTAACTGCCAACGTCCACTTTCAAACATAGATACCTTGTCTTTATATAATGGAAATTCAAAATATAAAAGTGTATGTCCCTTATTGATTTCAGACTTACTCATTTTCATATTTATCTGTTCTTGTCCATTCATTTTTTCAATCATTAAATTGTGTTCAATATTTTCCCTGTCAATGCCAAGATAAAAATTGTTTGCAACTTTAATGCTCAGCTCAACTCTGTTATTAACAATTTTTAATGATTCTACTTTAGGGAAGAATTTATCCAGTCTAACTAGCAAGTTCCCTGCTGAGCTGTGATCAATTTCTACTTCATTTACACCAATACTACTAATTTCATTGAATTGAATTGGCATAAGAGTTAAAGGATTTTTCTCTCCATTTTCAACAATATGTCCAAACCATTCCCCACGGTCTTTTACCTTGCTTAACTTAGATACCTCTATTTTTGCCATAAATGCATTTGTATTATCTGTTTTTTGTAAAGGTTTTATAATAGACTTTCTTAGCTCATAATTAATAAGTAATAGCTTTGAGTTTTTAAATGAGAATAAAGTATTTCCTTCAAAGATTAAATGCTTCTTATTTCTATATATTTTTTTCACTGTCGATTTTGTTTGATTCACTTCTAAGCGAATATCCCATGCAGCATTATACTTTGGATAAATAATATTTCCATCAAAAACCCTGTACTTAGGCTTTGTTTTTAAACCAGCAACTGGTTGTCCTAATCTAACTGTTCTCTCAACTCCATCGTTTTTAATAGAATAGAAAATATAATATTTATCATTTGTTAACTCGTAAGATTTTAGAATATCATCAAAGTTGATTTTAATTTCAAATCCTGACCAGTTGTAGTTAAATGCTCTTTTTAAAGGAATCTTTGAACTTATAGCTATACCCATTTTGGCTGTAATGTCTGTTCGTTTATGAATTGTTACATCTTTCACCGGAATTCTAATCGAGCCTTGCTCATCACTAATGAAGACACTGATCTCAGCATCAGATTTTCTTTTCACATTTAAATTTTTGATATAAGCATAACCTTTAATCTCTAGACAATTTCCGTTCCAACTTGCACTTTCTACTCTTTTAACTGTCTCAAATTCTTCCTCCAATATTCTTAATTCCATTGGTAATTGATCAATATACGGGTAATCGGCAACATAAACATCATTCTTTTTAATTGGTTTAGAATTTTTCAATTCAGTTTTTTGAAACTCTAATAACTGTAATAACTTTTGTTTCTCATTATTTTGCACCAGCTGATACTTTAACCGATCAATAACTTTTAATCTCTTAAAAACTGACATATCTACATTTTTCAGATACTCCGATACACTCTTAAAATACGTGTCTATATACTCTTCATCAGCTCTATCAAGTTGGTTAAGGTATACTAGTAAATCAATACTAAGATATTTAAAATCTTTTTCTTCCTTTACTAGTCCATCAATATTATTTTCACTAAAATGTTGATCTACCATTCCTAAGGCTTTCAAACGATCTGTTAAATTATTAATATCTGTTCTTTGCTGTGTAATAGATTGATCACCAGCATCCCGCGCTCTCCATTTATATACAATACTTGTTAATACATCTACACTTTTTGCTTTAAAATGCGCTGGAATTGTTACCGGAATATCCTCATATAACATTCCTTCTGGAAATTGAAATTCATGTTCTTCCCAGAAACTAACTTTATAGATTTTGTTCCATGCAGTTGTATCGTACAGTAATTCTGGCGACTCAGTAATATGTGTTTTTAGCTTATTTTCACTAAATACTTTTTTATGTAATACAGATGGAAATTCTTTTGTAGAGTTGAATCTTATAACATTTCCTATGATAAAATCCGAACCAGTTTGTAAAACTGTATTCATCATGGCTTTATATGAGCCCGTAGGAATAATGTCATCTGAATCAACAAATGTAACATAATCCCCTGTAATAAATTCATACCCGAAGTTTCTAGCTTTCCCTAGGCCACCATTAGATTTTTTAAATGCATGAAAGTTTTCATACTTATCAGCATACTGAAACATAATATCAGAGCTATTATCTTGTGAACCATCATCAACCATAATTACTTCATAATTGTTATATGCTTGCTCCAATAGTGAATCAAGGCACTCTTCTAAATAACCTTCTACGTTGTAAATAGGTACTACTATACTTAATTTAGGTAAAACCATTAAATTAACTCCCTTTATAAATATTAATATCTTAACGACTTCTCCAATTGAACGGACATCAAAAAGTCTAGCACATTAACTTTTAAATAGATATTTACCAATTACACTTCACGATTAAATAAATAGTTAACTAATTTTTCACTTGAATTCCCTTGAGAATATTTATTCCACTTCAACTTAAAACCTTTTAAGACTTCCATATCAAACGAATTGCTTTTAATAACCTGGATTAATTCACTGGTATTGTACACAATTGATCCTGGAACAGTGGTTGTGTAATCTCCAATAATTCCTCTTTTTTTCGTATACTTCTTCAGATCATATGAGAAAAAGACCATTGGCTTATTTAAAAGACAGAACTCAAAAGGAACAGATGAATAATCTGTTACCAAAATATCTGTTACTAAAAATAGATCATTTATATTGGGATATAGCGAATAATCATATAAAAATCCTGTATACTTATCCTTATACTCCAACTTATTTCTTACTGCCGGATGGAGCTTGATTAAAACGATATACTCATCTTTTAGTGCTTTATACATAGCTTCCATATCCAAATGCAAATCAAAATCTAATAACTCTTTATCTCTAAAGGTTGGAGCATATAAAATGATCTTCTTACTTTTTAAAGTCGGATTTATTAATAGAATATTGTCTTTAATTTCTCTCTTGCGCTGTTCATAAAAAAACAAATCGGTTCTCGGAATACCTGTTTTTAATATCCTGTCGTTCGATAACCCAAAAGCATCCTTATAAATGCTTGCAAGAGCATCCGAACCTACAACAATCTTATGAAAATTTCTATAAACATCAAGAAAGCGCTTTTGAGCTCGTAGGCTCCTTTTATTAAAAGAAGGTGCCAACAATCCAAATTTTTTTATAGCACCTGCTGCGTGCCAAATTTGAATACATTGCACCCCCTTTTTAAATTTAACTTTCGCTAATGATCCGAAATAATTATCAATAATAACATATTGGGAAGTAGACAAATGATAGATTGATTTAATTGTATGAAGGATATTTTTCGTTTCAAATTTAAAAGACTTCACATTCGAGTAGCTATCCACTTCATATTTACATGTAGATTTATATAAGAAAATTACCTCACAATCAATTTTTTTCCGTTTCATTTCATCATAAATAAAAATGAGATTTTCTCCATAAGACATAATGAAAGTTACTTTTCTTTTTATTGGGAAAATTTTCATGATGCTATGTAAAATTTTAAATAAAATAAGATATATTTCTACGCTAATTTCTCTAATCATCTAAGTTTATCTAGCAACTTGCACTAGTTCCTTTTTTATTTTTGTAGTAGAAATTCCAGCTGTACGTGGTAAATATACAACTTCACAGTATTCATCTAATTCATCAAATTCCCCTTCCCAATCATCACCCATAACAAAAATATCTACATCATGATTAACAACATCATTTGCTTTCTGCTCCCAATTATGTTCAGGTATTACTTCATCCACATACCGAACCGCTTCTAGAATCATTTTACGATTCTCATAGCTATGATAAGATTTTTTATTTTTTAATTTGTTAAATTCATCTGAAGAAACGGCGACAATTAAATAATCTCCTAAATCTTTCGCTCTCTTCAATAAGTTAATATGTCCCCAGTGCAATAAATCGAAAGTTCCATATGTAATAACCTTTTTCATAATCGCGCCCCCTGTGAAATGTTATTATTTTTATAATTATTTAGTTTAGAAGTATATTTAAATTAGAGCTTCTCCTACGCCTATGAATGGTAAGAACGACTCAAATTCACCAATGTAAATCCAAAACAAATTTACATAGATTTTACATTGAGTTCACACGAAATTCACAAAGATGATTATACCATAATTTTTATTTACAAACTATGACAATAACCTAACAACTATTGTCATATCCGGCACAAGAAAACGCTTTCTTAATTGGTGTTACAAACCTCCTCTTACTTTCTTTCATTTACAAAAAAAGTGCGAAGGAAATAGTTCCTTCGCACTTTTTACTACCCTTTATATGACTATTTCAACATACGACGTGGCAATTTATCAATATTCTCTAACATAATGCCTGTACCAACAGCAACACAGTGCATTGGGTTTTCAGCGATTAGTACTGGTACTTTTAATTCTTCTGCTAGAAGCATGTCGATACCATGTAATAATGCGCCTCCGCCTGTTAAGATCACACCGCGGTCAATGATGTCTGCAGATAGTTCTGGTGGTGTACGCTCTAATACACCTTTTGCAGCTTGTACAATGACAGCCGCATTTTCTTTTAATGCTTCTGTAACCTCTTCTGAACATACTGTGATTGTACGTGGTAAGCCCGTTACCATGTCACGTCCGCGAATTTCAAGTTCTTCACTACGTGCACCTGGGAATACTGTACCGACTTTAATTTTAATATCTTCTGATGTACGTTCTCCGATTAATAGCTTATACTTACGTTTAATATAGTTTAAGATCTCCATATCAAACTTGTCGCCAGCCATTTTGATAGAGGAGGAGGTAACAATATCACCCATTGAAAGCACGGCAATATCTGTTGTACCTCCGCCGATATCAACAACCATATTTCCGCTCGGTTGGAAGATTTCCATGCCGGCACCAACAGCAGCTACTTTTGGTTCTTCTTCTAAGAATACTGTTTTACCACCTGAGCGTTCAGCAGCTTCACGAATTGCTTTTTGTTCTACAGATGTAATGTTTGTTGGACAACAAATTAAAATGCGAGGTTTTGAAAAGAAGCTCTTCACGTCCAGCTTGTTAATAAAATGCTTTAACATTGCTTCTGTAATTTCGAAATCTGCAATTACACCATCTTTAAGCGGACGAATCGCTACAATATTACCAGGTGTACGTCCTACCATACTTCTTGCTTCTTCACCTACCGCTAATACTCTTCCAGTATTGCGATCAATTGCTACAACAGACGGTTCGTTTAAAACGATCCCTTTACCCTTTACATGAATTAATACGTTAGCTGTGCCTAGGTCAATTCCGATATCTCTCGCAAACATTCCTGTGTTTTCCTCCTTGATATTCAAAATCAGGTTGTACCCGAATTCTTTTACACCTAATTTCTGATTTTATCATAAATTTAACGAAAACGTAATATTTGAAAAGATAATTCTTCTGAAAAATGTTCCGTCATGACCAAGGAATGTTTGCCGTATAATGAATTATTGCTGCACGATTCTTTCTGTATCTTCTTTTCGGTACTTCTGCTTCGTCGCTTCCCCGCCTCTTAGGTGGCGAATCGACTTATGATAATCAAGAATTTCTTTCACTTCATTTGCGAGCTCTGGATTAATCTCTGGTAAACGTTCTGTTAAATCTTTATGGACTGTACTCTTTGATACCCCAAATTCTTTTGCAATCACACGAACTGTTTTTCTTGTCTCCACGATATACTTGCCAATCTTGATAGTTCTCTCTTTGATGTAATCGTGCACACCACTCGCCTCCCTAAATTGGATGTGAGAAGTGTGAAATGAGACTCGCTGCATATGACTAAGAAGTAAATTCGAGTGCTGTTTGTAAGCTTTAAACATTCTGGAATTTATAATGAAATGACCCACGATTTCTCACCTCAAACACTCTCTTTGCATTGGTTTATATCATTGTATTGCCCGCACTACTGATATATGCTACAAGTTCGGTATTTTTACGGACTAAGTTAAGAAAAATTACAAATTCGTGTGAGAAATACGTTAACAATGACAATTTTCACTTGATGGATTGCCCTACAAAAACCAAAGAATGACGCCTCTTGTCAAAGGCGTCATTCTTCATGATCACATTCTTCTTCTAATAATTGATGGTGGGGAACTTCTTTCTTACTGGCAATGTAATAATATAAAGTAAATAAAATAAACAACAAAATAAGGGCAATCGACAGAACAAATACAAATGACAGAGTAATCCCCTCCTTTTCTTAATATATATTCGAGAATTCCGTCAAATTTCCTTGTTATTGCTATTTCCCTCTCGAAATGAATCATTTTTATATAAAAATAAAAAAATCAACTCCCTAGTGAGAGCTGATTTTTTCGTTTTATTATTCTTGTGTAGAAGAAGAATCGCTAGATGATTCCGTAGAACCATTTGTTGATTTTTCTTCTTTTTTACCTTTTTCGTCAGCTGAACCGCTTGTTGATTTCTCTTCTTTTTTACCTTTTTCATCAGCAGAACCGCTTGTTGATTTCTCTTCTTTTTTACCTTTTTCATCAGCAGAACCATTTGTTTCTTTTGCTGCTCCTGCTTCTGCTTTTACGTCTGTCGCAAGTTTGTTAAGGTAACGCTCTGGATTGACAGCTACATTATCTTTACGAACTTCAAAGTGTACATGAGAACCTGCTTCCTTATTCATTGCACTTAGACCGGATTTTCCTAATACTTCACCTTGTGCAACTTTTGCACCTTTTTCTACTTTTACACTGCCTAAGCTTTGATAAGATGTTGCAAGACCATTTCCGTTATCCACTGTTACGACATAACCGAGAAGCGAATCTTTTTCAGCTTTTGTTACTGTACCACTTAAAGCAGCTGTAACATCGAATTCTTTTCCATTTTTCGCAGCAACATCGATTCCTTTATTAGGAGAATATGTGTTGTTATAAAAGACAAGTGCTTGTTCTTGCTCCTCTTCTGCTGCTCCATCTTCATAAAACTTCTTCTTCACAACAACATCTACATTCTTTGCAGCTGGCATTTTCACAACTTCTGAAGACTTTGTTACTGGTACTACTGGATTTTCCGTTTGACCATACGGCGCACTTTGCTCTTTATTAGGCGCTTTCTTTGGATTAGCTGCCTGGAACCATAGAGCAACCGTCAAGATTACCGCTGCACATGCAATATAGATTGCCGGAAATACCCACCGTTTTTGAAATAAATGAACTACCTTTTGCGACTTTTTATTATTCCTTCCTCGCATTCTATCATCACCTCAGCAATCATTTTGAACAATATTCATTCATCCTATACAACCTATAACTAATTACTTTTCGACAAAATCTGTAAAAATATGTATAGGAATTGCGAAATTTCCGAGGAAATGATAGAAAAAAGAAAAAACTGAGCGGATTGGCTCAGTTTTTTAGTCTAGTTGTTTCTTTTTGTAGACGAAGAGGCAAACAATAATTGAAATGACTAACCAAATAGAGACATTGATTAGATCTGCAGCAATTGCAGAGAAGCCTTTCCCCTCCACAACACTTACGAACGCTTCAAAAATATGATTAGTCGGTAAATACGATAGTATGTTTTTCAAAATGTCATTTTTTATAACATTACTTAAAATTGGAGTCATGAGTAAGACCATTGCAACCGGTGATGCAATAACAGAAACTTGCACTAAATTTTTAGCTAAAAGAGCGATAATTGTCCCAAATATGATGAACACTAATGTTCCTAATAACATTAACAGAAACATGAACAACATATTCCCTTGTAAAACATCTAGTATAAATAAATTAAGAAAACTTATAGCAAACGTTAAAACAATGATTGGTAGTGCTTTTCCAATAATAATTTCAAATGGAGAGGCAGGAGATAGCATAAGCACTCGTAACGTATGTTTCTCCTTCTCTTCCGCAATAAGAGTTGCCTGTGAGATTGTTGTAACCATACATAATATCATGACGATTACAAAGCCTCCCATAAACTCCTTCCCTTGTCCCATTTGCTTATAAAACAATGCCAATCCAAGTGGTAAAATCGCCATTAATAATATTTGTGCGTTATTCTTCAAATCCTGCATCTCTTTCCGTAAAATCGCCGATACACGTCTCATTGAAAATGTCATTATAATCCCCTCCCAGTTACTTCAATAAAGATATCTCCTAGTGTTGGCTCATAAGAATGAATCGATAATAATTCACCATTTTTCATCCACTCAGAAATACGTTTTGCGCCTAATTCGTCTTTTTTCACCGTTTCTTTTTTCTTATCCTTTAGGACGACTTCGATTTTGTCTTTCGCGTATTGAAGTCTTAAATTTTCTGGTGTATCAAGTGCTACAATTTCCCCTCCGCATAAGAAAGCAATGCGGTCACAAAGCGTTTCTGCTTCATCCATATTGTGCGTCGTTAAGAAAATCGTTGTTCCTTCTCTATTTAGGTCCTTTAAGATGTTATGAATGTTTTGGACGTTGACTGGATCAAGTGCTGATGTTGGTTCATCTAAGAAGAGAATATCCGGTTTATGCAGAATTGCTCGTGCTAGCGTAACGCGCTGCTTCATCCCTTTTGATAATTTTTTGACTGGTGTTTTTTTATCTTCTAATAAATTCACTTGGGATAGTACTTCATCAATTCTTTCTTTAGGACAATCGTATAAGTCGCAAAATAATAGTAAGTTATCATAAATGCTAAGTCTTTCATATAGACCACTGTTATCTGTTAAAATACCAATTCGTTTGTAATCGATGCTGTTTGGACCTGTAATATCTTTTCCTAGTACTTTCACTTTTCCAACACTGTGAAACAATTGGGAAGTTAAAATTTTCACTGTTGTTGTTTTCCCTGATCCACTTGGTCCTAGAAACCCGAAGATTTCTCCTTGCTTTACTTCAATACTTACATTTCGAAGTGCTGTTTTTTCATTAAAGGTTTTCATTACATCCTTCATTTCAATTGCCAATGTCATTTTGTCATCCCCTTTGTTTTTCTTCTATAGATAATTTCGCTTCAGCGACTCGTTTACCGCCTCGGCTTGTTGTGTTCGCTGTTCTTGGCTCAATCATATGAAAAACAAAGGGGTTACGCAGTAAAATACCGGTAAAAGGAGTCTTTTTACCGGTGAATGAATCCTATTTTCCGCTTACTGGAGCATCATTATAGTCCAATGACACCTTTTAATTCATCCATTCGACCTTTAGAAAGTGGAATAGAGCTTTTTCGTTCATCATCCAAGATTAAGCTAAAGCTATTACGAGTCCAAGTAATCACTTCTCGTACGCGCTGTAAGTTAACAAGATAAGAGCGGTGACATCGAAAGAATCCAAAACCTTTTAATCTTTCTTCTAACTCACTTAATGTTAACGCACATACAAAGTCCCCTTCGCGAACATGAATATGCGTTGTTCCATTTTGCGTTTCAATAAAATGAATTTCCATCGGATCAAGCAAAATGATTTTATCGTTCACTTTTGCTGGGATTCTTTCGAGCTTCATTTGCGGAATCATTTGAACGATATTTTCTTGATCTATCTCTTCCCCTTCTTCCTGTTCGATTTCTACTTTTTTAACGCCATCTGGATTTAATACATACACATCTTCTGTTAAAGAAAGTGCATCCGATAAAAAGGATGATGTAATAAAGATGGCCTTCCCTTGTTCTTTCATCTTCATAATTGCTTTTCGAATGATAATTGTACTCTCTATATCTACATTTTGCTCTGGCTCTTCAAAAATAATTAAATCCGGATTATGAATCATGACCCGCCCAATGTGAAGACGGCGTTTTTCAGAAAATGATAGCTTTTCAATTTTGACGTTCATTTTATCTAGTAAACCAACATACTGGACAACTTCTTCTATGCTAATATTCGAGTCATACAATCCGGATAAAAAGGCGAAGTATTCTTTTACTTTTAAGCGGTTACATGCCTCATCTTTTAAAAAACAAAAACCAATGCGCGAGTAGACTTGCTTTTGAATCGGTTCCCCGTCAAATAAAACACTTCCAGCCGATGCCTCTTCTTCACCGATTATAATGCGGTGTAAAATCTTCGCCGTATGATTGTTACATTGCAGCACAACACATTGCCCTTTTTCAATTTCAAGCTGAATCGCCTGCAACTGGTTCGTCTTACCCAATTGTTTTAACTCCAATAACGCCATGTTTTCTCCTCCAGATGAGTTTTTATCTCATTATACCAAACAGTTAATGGAAGATTATGATATTTATCTCAAAAATAAAAAGGAGCTAAATTAGCTCCTTTTTGATTGATTTTAGCATACAACTATTACTGCTGCTTCACCATATAACTTTTCAGCTGATCACGAAGTGCCCTTTTCAGGAATTTCCCGACAGATGTTTTTGGAATCTCTTCCACGAATAAAATGTCATCCGGCATCCACCATTTCGGGAACTGGTCTTCTAATAATGCATAGAGCTCCTCTTGTTCGACTGTTTGTCCTTCTTTTAAGACAACGCAGGCAACAGGGCGTTCTTGCCATTTTTCATGTGGCACGGCAACGACAGATGCCTCTAGTACTTTGTCATGTGCCATTAAAGCGTTCTCTAAATCAACGGAGGAAATCCATTCACCGCCGCTTTTAATTAAATCTTTCGTACGGTCAGCAATTTTAATAAACCCTTCTGGATCAACAGTTACAATATCTCCTGTATGTAACCAGCCATCCTGCATGGAATCTGCTGTACGTTCATCGTTATAATAACTACCCGCAATCCAAGGTCCGCGCAGGCAAAGCTCTCCCATTTCTTCACCATCCCATTTGATCTCCCCTTCTTGACCAATTACCTTCATTTCAAGGCCTGGGAATAAGTAACCTTGGCGGGAGCGTAATTCATAATATTCTTCTTTCGGTAAATCGCGCTGATATGACTTTGGACAGTTAATTACAACAGCTGGGCTTGTTTCTGTCATTCCATATATTTGCCTAAAAGCAATTCCATATTTCTCCTCATATGTGCGAATCATGCTTCCTGGTGCTGCTGATCCACCTGACCATATCGTACGAATACTACTAATATCATACGGATATTTTTCAAGCTCTTGCAGTAACCCAATCCAAATTGTTGGTACACCAGCAGTAATTGTCACTTTCTCACACTCAATAAGCTGAGCTAATATTTCCGGTGTAAAGTGTGGTCCTGGTAAGACGAGCTTTGTGCCGAACCATGTACCTGCAAACGGAAGCCCCCATGCGTTTACATGGAACATCGGAACGACAGGCATACAAGTGTCTACTTCTGATAGATTCCCGCCGTCCACAAGGCCGAGCGTATAACTATGGAGTGCAATACTACGGTGTGTATACACAACGCCTTTCGGTTTTCCTGTCGTTGCGGAAGTATAGCACATACCCGCAGGTTCTTTTTCATCTAAGTCTGTTATGAATGGGAATGTTTCGTCGCCTTCTTCGAGTAGTTTGTCGTAATGATATACTGGTGATAGTGTTGTGTGAGGTAGTTCGTGATCATCTGTCATAATAATAAATGCTTTCACATGAGGAATTTCGTGTTGAATACTTTCTAATACAGGAACCATATCTTCATCAACGAGAATGATTTTATCTTCAGCATGGTTAATGATATAAGAAATATGCTCTGCGGAGAGCCGTAAGTTAATCGTATGTAACACCGCCCCAATTCCTGGAATTGCAAAATATGCTTCCAAATGGCGGTGATGGTTCCAAGCGATTGTTCCAACTTTGTCCCCTCTATCAATCCCCATTTTATTTAGTACACTAGCAAGCCGTCTTGTCCGCTTCGCAATCTCTCCGTATGTTAATGTTTGAATACGCGATGCAGTGCGCGAAACAACTTCCTTTTTTGAAAAATATTTCTCCGCTCGTTCCATCATTGCTGGAATGAGAAGTGGTACATCCATCATCATATTTCATGCCCCCTGTTATTATTTTATATATACACATACAACTGTATTATAACACAACAAAACGAGACAAAAGCCGTTAACATTTCTTTCGTTTTCTACAAATAATGACAAAAGGAGCTCATTGGGATGAGCTCCTTTGTTGTCAAATAATCACTAAGTTTTGTCGAACGGTTGATATATTCCAAAAAGCGCCGATATATTTTCAAACGAGCAGCACCCAACTGTCAGTAACCCTTAAGCATCAGTTCTTCGCCATTAACTTTCCTTCATACTCGTTTAGCGTTTTAATTTCGATACCTTTATAGTAATGAGCAACAATATCCGTATATCCTTTTCCTTCTTTCGCCATTCCATTGGCACCATACTGGCTCATGCCAACGCCATGGCCGAAACCTTTCGTTGTGACGACAATGCTCTTTCCTTGTTGTTTCCATGTAAAGTCAGAGGAGCGTAATCCCAGTTTTGTTCGTACTTCTTTCCCTGTTAATACCTTTCCTTGAAACTCTACATCCTTCACCCGTTTTCCTTCTGTACGGTCTTTAATATTACCGACTTTTCCATTTGCAAGCACCTTTACGCCAAGACGCTTTTGAAAATCATCTACAGTAAAAGTTTGCTCACTCGCAAATTTTGGAGAAGCTTGATCCCATGGACTGTCTACGCTTTTTAAATATGGTAAGTCGCTCCCCCAGTAGTCTGCAGCATTTTCTGTATAACCGTTACTTGTTGAGAAGAAGGACGCCGTAATGGGACTACCATCATAAGTTAAAACTTGTCCGGCTGTTTTAGACACAGCTTCTTCAATCTTCTTCAAATTTTTCTCATAATCTTTGCCCCATGTCTTCTTTAGCTCTTCTTTACTGTTGTACACTTGATCATTAACCGTATCTGTCACATCCGCATTGTTTTTCTTACTTCCGCCTAGCATACGCTGTACAATAAATGTTCTCGCTGCCAATGCCTGTGCTTTTAATGCCTCCATTTCAAAGCTAGCATTCATCTCAGAAGCTACTACACCTGTAACATACTCTTCCATCGGCATCGTTTCTACCTTCTTTTGTGCATTACGATACACAGTAACTTGGACAGCAGTATTTACCTTTTTAGGAGCTGGCACACTTTGCATGGCTGGAGGATGTTCGGGCGGCTGACTTACTTTCGCTTTCGTAAACGGAATAACAAGTACGGTCGGTACAATAATGACGAGCGCCACTAAGAGCGCCATTGTAATGAAAAGTGGCTTTGAAATTTTCATCTTTTTCCCCCGCTATGAAATTAGACTCATTTCATTCTTATGGAACGTGGCAAGCTTTTAGAACATATCAGGAGGAACTTCTGCAAAGGGAAAATATAAAGTACTGATATGACAGGATTCAATCTCAAAGGAAAGAATTTTCTAAATTTTTCAGGTGGACAGGCATAAAAAAGGAATTTGTTGACTATAACAATAATAGCCCAATAAAAATAGCCTCTATGTCAAAAAGACATAGAGACTACTCAAACTTAAGCGTGAAGGTCAGAAACTTGTTGCTTCGTCACTTCTTCTACTTTTTCATTTACACGTTCAATTGTTGCACCTAATGCAGCTAGTTTCTCATGGAAGTTTACATATCCACGATCAAGGTGTTTTAATTCTGTTACACGTGTGTAACCATCTGATACTAAACCAGCTAGAATTAATGCCGCTGCAGCACGTAAGTCAGTTGCTGCTACTTCTGCACCTTGTAAGTTGTTAGGTCCATTCATAATAACAGAACGGCCTTCAATTTTGATGTCTGCATTCATACGACGGAATTCTTCCACATGCATGAAGCGGTTTTCAAATACCGTTTCTGTAATCATGCTTGTTCCATCCGCATGTAATAACAATGCCATCATTTGTGATTGCATATCTGTTGGGAAACCTGGATGAGGCATTGTTTTAATATCAACGGCTTTTAATTTACTTGGGCCGATAACACGTACGCCTTCGTTTTCCTCAATAACCTTAACACCCATTTCTTCCATTTTCGCTGTGATAGAACGTAAATGTTCTGGTACAGCATTTTCAATTAAGATGTCTCCACCAGTAATTGCTGCTGCAACCATAAACGTTCCTGCTTCAATACGGTCAGGAATAATAGAATGGTGTGCACCATATAATTTATCAACGCCTTCGATACGAATCGTTCCAGTTCCAGCTCCGCGTACTTTTGCTCCCATTGCATTTAAGAAGTTAGCTAAGTCAACGATTTCTGGTTCTTTTGCTGCGTTTTCAAGTACTGTTGTCCCTTTTGCTAATGTAGCAGCAGACATAATGTTTTCTGTTGCACCTACGCTTGGGAAGTCTAAGTAAATTTTCGCGCCTTGTAATTGTCCATCTACATAAGCTTCAACAAAGCCATTACCAACTTTTACTTTCGCTCCCATTGCTTCGAAGCCTTTTAAATGTTGGTCAATTGGACGTGAACCAATTGCACATCCACCAGGAAGTGCAATACGAGCACGACCATTACGTGCTAATAGTGGTCCCATTACTTGAACGGACGCACGCATTTTACGTACATATTCAAATGGTGCTTCAATATTTAACTCCTTTGAAGCATCAATTGTTACTTGGTTATTTTCAAATACGACTTCAGCATTTAAATGACGTAATACCTCATTAATTGTGTATACATCAGACAAAACTGGTACTTCAGATAGTACATTCTTTCCGTCACTCGCTAATAGGGCTGCAGCGATTATAGGTAATACAGCATTTTTTGCGCCCTCAACACGCACTGTGCCATTCAACCGCTTTCCGCCACGGACGATGATTTTTTCCAATTTATTCCCCTCCGTGTCCTTTTTTCAATATCTATTCAATACTCAGAAGTTATGATCGGTGTGCCAACCACAATTGTATCTTTGCTGTCTGTAGAGCGTATTGCTATTTGCACATTGATTTTCTCTCTATTTGTTGAAAGAGCGTCATTCCACTTTTTATTATATGCGGAGACTGACACAAATGCTCTTTCTTCTATCTTCTCGATCGCTCTTGCTGAAAGATCTTTCAAAACCTGATTGGTTTTATTTTGCAAAACACCTTCAATCTTATCACTCAGTACACCTTGAACACAAGTGTAAATTGTAGGTTTTGTACTAAAAATTTTATCCATTTCCCGAATGTTTTTGGGGTCCCATTTTGACCCGCTTACTTCAAAGATAATGAAAGTGTTTTCTTTACTATTTTCCTTACTCCAAGTTACTACTATTCGTTCTTCATAAGAAGAAAATTTTTTGTATGCTGTTGCTTTATATCCATCATGAGATGTTTCCAATTCCCATTTTTGAATATCCGCTTTTTCTTTCACTTCATTTAACAATTTTTGAAACGTATGTATATTAGAAATGGTTTTAGTTTCTCGTGCTAACCATGACCACCGCTCTACCTCTGCTCCATTTTTTTCAAGAGCTGCGATCATACTCTCCATTTTCTCTTCGTCACTTACGGGCTTTATCTCTTTATACCCGACCAAGAATACGACAATACTTACGACAACAATAAGAATTGTTTTTAAGCTTTTCAAGTTTCATCCCCTCCTATCCCCATTGTTAACGGAGATATGAGGTTCTATACACTTACTTGACTAAATACGTTAAACTCTTCGAATACCCTAAATAATCAAGAAAAAAGTTGCTGACAGATGTCCCAATGGCAATCGTAACAAGAATGAGTAAAATCCTCGTCTGCAATACCTTTCCAGATTTCATCAGGCGTTCGATATGGATACCTTGTAAGGCCCACCACGTAATGGTAATAAACAATAAATGCGAAACAATCGCAATCAGTGCTTGTTGCCCTAAAAGTTGCGCCAAAAAAATCGACTCCTTTTGTTTGGCTTACCATCACCTAGGATGCAAAACGATCCCATATAAATGGAAACCACACTTTTTCCCGCCCAAACAGGCAGTATAAAGTATCCCTCCGAAAGAAGGGGCACTACCTATTAAAGTTTACTTTGTTCGAGCATCACATTCGTGAAGGATAAGGTCTCGCGCTAACGAAAGTTTCACTTTACCCCTCTCATTGCTCCACAATAAAAAGCGTAGAGCGATGACTCTACACTTTTTGTTTTCACTATTGTACCACGTTCCCTGTGAAGAAGAAATCTTTCATCAATGGAAAATATTCATAAAAGAAATTGTAGCCAATTGCCGGTAGAATTCCGAGTAATACAGTTGCAATTAAACAAAAACTAATGACGACTTTCAAATTGATCGGTAAGTGTACCGGATCTTCTTCACTACTCTTTCGAAAGAACATTTGCTGCAAAATACGGAAATAATATACAAACGAGATAACCGTCGTGCCCATCATGACTGATGCCAGCACGTAATGGGCTGGACTAGCAGTGAAGGCACTTAAGAAAATATTAACCTTTCCGATAAAACCAGCTGTTCCTGGAATTCCTGCCAAAGACAGAATGAAAATGGTCATCGCTGCAGAGGCAAACGGAGAGCGTTTGTATAAACCAGAGAAAATTGTGAAATTTTCCTTTCCGCTTTGTAAGATTAATCCGTGGATGACTGCAAAAGCTCCTATATTCATTAACAGGTATGCCAACATATAAAACCACATACTATCCATTGTAAATGGTGATAACGCTACAAGTGGAACGAGTAAATATCCAGCGTGCGCTATGCCAGAATAGGCGAATAGACGCTTTACGCTGTATTGCTTGAGTGCCACGACATTACCAATGATCATTGTAATAATAGCGAGCACGGCAATATATACGCTCATGTTAGCAAATACTGTTTGCTCACTTCCATGAACAGGTATAGCGCCGAATACCATAAGGAACAATCTTATCATCATAATAAAACCGGCGATTTTAGAAATTGTCCCAAGGAAAGTTGTAACAGGTGTCACGGCCCCTTCATATACGTCTGGTGCCCACATATGAAACGGCACCGTCGCAATTTTAAAGGACAGCCCAACAAACAGAAGCAAGAAAGCAAGCGATAACAAAAGTTGAATGCTGCCATCCACACCTTGCATGAGAACTTCCTGCATACCAATAATATTAGTAGCCCCCGTAATGCCGTATAAGTAACTCATTCCAAAGAGCGTAATAGCCGTCCCAATTCCGCCATTAATAACATATTTCATCGCCGCTTCATTCGAAGCACGATTTGTCTTTCGAATCCCAACTAAAATGTACGAAGACAGTGATAACAACTCTAGGCCAATAAAGAGCGTAATAAAGTCGACGCTAGACGCCATAAACATCGCCCCGAGAACTGCCATTAAAAATAAATAATAGTATTCCCCTTTATCTTGAATCGGCTCTTTTTTATCATCGCTCATCGCCATACATAAAACGAGGATGGCTCCAATTAATAGTAACGTTTTAAACCCTTTTGAAAATCCATCTAGTACAAACGAACCACTTAAAATGTCTCCAGCCGGTTCACCATACAATGTAATTAATGCGATTAGCGATAGTACTGCCGCTCCAATCGCCCCAAGCCCTAAATACTTACGATCAAACTTTAGAAATAAGTCAAGAAGCGAGAGAAGGATGGCCGCTCCAAGAATAATGAACTCCGGTACCATTAAATGCCAAGATAAGCTAAGTAATGTATTCATATCCATCCTACCTCACCCCCAATATTTTTACTGTGTATTGCAGCGGCGTTCCTAACAGTTCTGGCATAATACCAATTGCAAGAATACAAGTGAGCAAGAGTACAATCGGAACGTATTCCCAGCCGCGGACATCCGGCCTCGCTGCCAATTCCTTCTTTCCAAATGTCACTTGAAGCGTAGCCCTTAGGACATATACCGCTGTTAAAATGATTCCAAGCGCACCGATCGCCGCGAGCATTGGCTTCCCTTGAAATAGTCCGAGGAATGCAAGAAACTCACTAACAAACCCAGACATGCCCGGAAGGCCAAGCGAAGCCATGCTTCCTGCTAATAAGAAACCACTTAACACAGGAACTTGTTTTGCAAGGCCACCAAGCTTCGTAATGTCAGACGTGCCAAAACGCCCCTCAATCATGCCGAGCAAGCAAAATAGTAGCGCTGCAATTAAACCGTGAGATACGACTTGAAATAGCGCTCCTTTCATACCGGCTGCATTCAGTGCCCCAAGTCCCATTAAAACGATTCCCATATGCGAAATACTGGAATAAGCGAGTACCTTTCGAAAATCTGTTTGAATGATCGCTAGAAAAGCACCGTATAGCAAGTTGATTACCCCTAAAATCGCCAGTAGCATCGCAAAGTCTTGAAACTGCTCCGGGAATAGCCCCTTCCCAAAGCGAACGATGCCGTATGCTCCAATCTTGAGCAGAACACCCGCATGGAGCATCACCGCAGCAGGATGGGCCTCGACATGCACATTCACCATCCAGCGATGCAAAGGGAATACCGGTAGCTTAATAGCAAAGGCTATCATAAGTGCAATGAATAAACCGAGCTGCAATGAACTTGAAATATCGCCCAGAAGCGCCGTGTCCACCCCAGTCAAAATATCTTTTAAATCTGCAATATTTGTTGTACCCGTTTTTGCAAAGAGGATAGAGAAAACAATGAGTAAAATCGCTGATCCAATTCCGTTATAAATCAAATAACTATAGGCAGCTTTTTCACTGTTCAATTTCCCCCACTTTCCAATAAGCAAAAACATCGGTGGTAATGTAATTTCAAAGAAGACAAAGAATAGAAGTAAATTTTCTGCTGCAAAGACACCGAGCATCCCAATTTCAAGTGTTAATAAAAGCATGTAAAAACCTTTTATATTTTTTTGAATGGAAAAGGCAGTAATCGCCGCAAGTGTTGCTAAAAGCGCCGTGAGTATCATCATCACAAGCGAAAAGCCATCGATACCAAGCTCATAGTAAATAGAAAACAACTTTTCATCTACGCCCGGAAAATGTCCGAATTGAATCCATTTCACCTTTTCAGCAAACATCGTTAAGCTCTTTCCGGAAGCATATGTACTAGCCAGAACAATCGCGATGCCAAGCGGAAGAATTGTTCCGAACAAACCGAGGACTCGCACTGCACGCACTTCCGTTTTCGGTGTTAACGTAAGTAAGAGAATCCCTAGAAGCGGGGAGAAAATGAAGAATGATAATAATAATGCATTCATTGCCAATACCCCCCCGTATATAACAGAATGACAACTAATGTCGCCACGGAAACAGCCACTGCGGTTCCGTATACTTGTACGTTTCCGTTTTGAAGTTTAGAACCAACAATGCTTGCTCCTCTCACAATACCTCTGATTAACTGGGCGATTCCTTCCACAATATAGACCTCACATAAGTGAAGCACATAAGCGATTCCTTTTACGAGCGGGAGCACAGTCACACTATACAGTTCATCTACATAATATTTTTCCTTAAGGAGGCTATATAGGACTGTTTCTTTTCCGCCATCCCGATCTCTAGAAATAGATCGTTTCCCATAGATAAGATATGCCGCGAGAATGCCCGCAAACGAAACGAGTGTCGCAACAATCATAATCCACACCGGACCATGACTTTGCTCTACTTGGAACGGGACATTCTTTGTAAGCCAGTCCCCAAGAAACGTGCCAAACCAAGGCGTATTGATATACCCTGCCAAAACTGCAAGAATACCAAGGACAATCATCGGAAATGTCATGACGCGCGGAGATTCATGCACATCCTCTTCTTTCTTCGCCTCTCCTGTAAAAACGAGAAAGTATAACCGGAACATGTAAAACGCCGTTAAAAATACTGCGAGAACCGCAAGGACAAACAAAACATAATTGCCGTGCATCCACGTCGCCGCCAAAATTTCATCCTTACTAAAAAAACCTGAGAAGAGCGGGACACCACTAATTGCTAGCGTGCCGATTAAGAAGAGTAGCCCCGTCACTTTCATTTTCTTCTGCAATCCGCCCATTTCATTAATGTTTTGCGTATGCACCGCATGAATGACGCTTCCTGCCGCTAAGAAAAGCAATGCTTTAAAGAAAGCATGTGTCGTTAAATGAAAGACTCCAGCAACGTATCCTGCCGAGCCAAGCGCGAGCATCATATAGCCGAGCTGGCTCACTGTTGAATATGCGAGGACTCTTTTTATATCCGTTTGTACGAGGCCAATGGACGCAGCAAAGATTGCAGTAAAGGCGCCAACAACCGCGACTGTTTGCATCGCTGCAGGACTTGCAGAGAATAGCGGAAACATCGTTGCCACTAAGTACACACCTGCTGCAACCATCGTTGCCGCGTGAATGAGCGCAGATACAGGCGTTGGCCCTTCCATCGCATCCGGTAGCCACGTATGAAGCGGAAACTGACCTGATTTCCCCATGGCACCAATAAAGATCAAGATTGCCGTGAGCGTTATCATAGTAGGTGATATGTCTCCCATTTTCATCGCTTTAAAGATTACTTCATATTCAAAGCTACCAGCCTGCCAGAAGAGTAAAATCATCCCGATAAATAAACCTACATCTCCAATACGCGTCATAATAAATGCTTTTTTCGCAGCAGCCTTCGCTTCCTCTTTAAAGAAATAGAAACCAATTAGTAAAAACGAGCCAAGTCCAACTAATTCCCAAAATATATAAAGCTGTAGTAAATTCGTCGAGATAACAAGCCCGAGCATCGCAAATGTAAAGAGCCCTAAATACGCATAAAATACGGGCAACCTCTCATCACCATGCATATACCCTTTTGAATACACATGTACAAGGAAGCTAACGAGTGTCACAATAAAAAGCATCAAAGCATTTAATGCGTTAATCTCAAAACCAAACGAAAGATCCACATCACCAATTCGGAGCCATAACCACTGATGCTTTACTGTTTCTGATGAAAACCGTTCTATTAATACAGTCGCCGCACCCACAAAGGAAAGAAATGTGAGAAAGATACCAAGTAAGCTGCTTCCTTCTCTCAATTTTTCCCCAAACATAACGAGCAAAAAAAACGAGGTAAGTGGGAAAAGCGGTATGAGCCATGCATAATCGATCATTGTTTCCTTCCCCCTTTTCGGTCACAATGCTAACCCTTAAGCGAATCCATTTCATCTACGTTAACTGTTGCATGTTTACGATATAACGCAATTAATATTGCAAGTCCAACTGCTGCTTCAGCTGCGGCAACAGACATCGTAAACAGTGAAAAGATTTGTCCTGTTAAGTTCGGAAAAAAACCTAATTTACTAAAGGCGACTAGGTTTAAATTCGCCGCATTTAACATCAGTTCAATACAAACTAAAACAATGACCGTATTCCGCTTTGTTAAAGCCCCGAATAAACCGATGCAAAACAGAATAATGGCAAGAGCTAAGTAGGCGGAAGTTGGAACACTACTCATTGGAATCCCCCTCTTTCTCATCCTTCTTCGCAAGTACAATTGCCCCAACAAGTGCAACAAGTAAAATAACCGACGTTAATTCAAATGGAATGACATATTTCGAATATAAGAGTGTACCAATTTGAAGTGTGTTTTGTTCATGAAGTGGTACACTTCCTTGTACACTTCGATTTGTAAAATCTATATTATTAACAGCGAAATACATCACCCCGCCAAACACTACTACTGCGAAGAAGATGAGCCATTTACGAAAACTAAAACTAGATTCATTTTCAGCGTCATGTTTCGTTAACATAATGCCAAAAATCATAATAATCGTAATCGCCCCGGAATAAATTAAAATTTGCGCTACTCCAACAAACTCTGCCGATAATAGAAAATACAATCCCGCAATGCTAAGAAACGTAAACACAAGAGCGAGCATCATATGCATGACTTTCGTTAAGTTCAGCATAAGAATACCACCGATAATCGCCGTTAAGGATAGTAAAAAAAACGCTATCAACTCGCCGTTCATGCTTTATTCTCCTTTCTGACGTTCTCATCATTTTCATCTAGCCACTGCAAATTTTTAAACAAATCATCACGCGTATACTCCGCTAGCTCAAAATTGTTTGTCATAACGATTGCCTCTGTTGGACAAACCTCTGTACATAAATCGCACAGAATACAAATTTCAAAGTTAATATCGTACGTATCAATGATTTTTCCTTTTTTCGCCGGATCCGGATGCTTCTTCCCTGTTAGTTGAATACAGTCAGTTGGGCAGATGTTGGCACATTGGTTACAAACAATACACTTTTCTGGATAAAATTTTTGAATCCCTCGAAAGCGATCTGGTAGTGACAATGGTTGATTGGGATAATCGTACGTTACTTTTTTCTTACTTAAGTTGCTAAGCGTATACTTTAATCCTTTAAATAGTCCTTTCATATCTTAGTGGCACCCCCCTCATGGATTAGAAGAACAACTCCTTAATCAATGCCGTTAAGAAAATGTTCGCAAGTGCGATTGGCAATAATACCTTCCAGCCAAACTCCATTAATTGATCGCCCCTGATACGTGGAAACGTAACGCGGAACCAAATTAAGAGAAAGACCACCGCGCTAAACTTTAAGGCAAACCATACAGCTCCAGGAATAAAACCAAGGAACATAACTGGATTCCATCCTCCTAGGAAGAGCACCGTAATGAGCGAAGCCATTCCAAAGAAGTATACATATTCAGAAAGCATAAAGAATGCCCAGCGAAACCCCGAATACTCTGTATGATATCCAGAAACAAGTTCCGATTCCGCCTCTGGTAAGTCAAACGGCGTCCGGTTCAACTCTGCAACCGCTGCGATTAAGAAAATTACAAAACCGATTGGCTGTGCGAAAATGTACCAAACCTTCTCCTGCGCCGCTACAATTTCATTTAAATTAAGACTGCCAGCTAATAAGACAACACCAATGACGCTCATTACAAGCGGAATTTCATAGGAAATCATTTGCGCTGCCGCACGCATCCCGCCTAAAAGTGAATATTTATTGTTTGATGCCCATCCCCCGGTCACAACACCAATCGTTGTAATCCCTGATACAGCAATATAGTAAAGAAGCCCGACTCCAATATCTGCAAACTGAAATTTATCCGTAAATGGAATGACTGCAAGCACCATAAAAGCTGGTGCAAATGCAATAACAGGTGCCAATATAAACAGCGGCTTATCTGCGGCTTTCGGAATGCTATCTTCTTTTAATAAAAGCTTTAAAACGTCAGCAACTGTTTGCAGTAAACCGAATCTGCCGCCGACCTGGTTCGGACCAATCCGCCCTTGCATAAATCCCATCACTTTTCGCTCTGCTAAAATCCCATATGTAACAAATCCAAGGACAGCAAATAAAAGAAGCACCGCTAACCCAAAAAAGATGAAAAAATTTGTCCAGCTTGCCGATGACTCTAAGAGCCGCTCTATCATCACCCATCAACCTCCCCAAGCACAATATCAACGCCACCTAAAATCGTAATTAAGTTCGCGATATTTTCGCCCTTCAAAAGCTTCGGTAAAATTTGAAGGTTGTAGAAAGATGGCCTGCGGAACTTTAAGCGATACGGCTCTTTCTTTCCTTCACTAGCAATATAACAGCCAATTTCTCCGCGCGGCGACTCGATCCGGACAAATACCTCGCCCTTTGGTGCCTTAATAATTTTCGGCACTTTCGCCAACACTGGCCCTTCTGATGGGAATTGCTCAGCCGCCTGCTCAATAATTTTGAGAGACTCCTCAATCTCCTCCA
This sequence comes from Bacillus cereus group sp. N21, assembly GCF_016483395.1. Lineage (NCBI taxonomy): Bacteria > Bacillati > Bacillota > Bacilli > Caryophanales > Bacillaceae > Bacillus > Bacillus cereus group sp. N21. Next base: position 20,637 of record NZ_JAEHBX010000001.1, on the reverse strand, counting down.
TCCGACAAACGTAACGATCCCAAGCATCCCCCACGTTTCCTACCGGAATATCAAAATCAAAGCGATCATAAATAGAGTACGGTTCATCCTTGCGAAGATCCCACTTCACACCTGTGCAGCGTAAATTTGCCCCGCTAAGCGAATAAGAAAGCGCATCTTCCGCGCTATATATTCCAACGCCCTTCACACGATTCAAGAAAATTTCGTTTCCGCTCACAAGGTCGTGATAGCCTTTCAATTGCTCCCTCATATATGGAACAAACTCACGGACCTTTCGGATCCAGCCATCTGGAGCATCCCATTTTACACCGCCCACTCGCATGTAATTAAACGTTAGCCGCGCACCACAGAGTTCATTTAAGAGATTAATAATCATCTCCCTCTCCCGGAATGCATATAGAAACGGACTAACCGCTCCAATATCAAGAAGGTTTGTTCCCCACCAAACGAGGTGACTCGCAACGCGGCCAAGCTCCATTGCAAGTACTCGCAAATATTCTGCACGCTCTGGAATTTCAAGGCTCATCATTGTCTCAACAGCGTGACAAATCACATAGTTATTCGTCATCGCTGATAAATAGTCCATTCGATCTGTATAAGGAATAATTTGTGTATACTGCAAGCTCTCTGCGATTTTCTCTGTTCCACGGTGTAAATACCCAATGACAGGTGTAGCCTCCTTAATAATTTCCCCATCAATTTTAATAACAAGCCTAAATACACCGTGCGTACTCGGGTGCTGCGGTCCTACATTTAAAAGCATTTCTTCTGTACGGATCATAATGCTACACCTCCACATCCAAAGGCTCATAATCTTTTCGAAGCGGATAACCCGCCCAATCATCTGGCATTAAAATACGCGTTAAATTGGGATGACCTTCAAAGACAACACCAAGCAAATCATACGCTTCTCGCTCTGGCCAGTTCGCCCCGTGCCATAGCGGCGCAATCGATGCTACCCGCGGCGCCTCCCTATCTACCTTCACCTTCACTGCTACAGATTGACGCTTTCCATATGAAAACAAATGGACATACACTTCCATATGTGTAACGAAATCCGTCGCATGTAACTCCGACATATAATCAAAGGCAAGTCCTTCATGACACTTTAATAATTCCATCACTTCATAGTAATTCTTCGGCTCAACAACAAGCGTTGGTACATCTTTTGAAAGTTTATTAATATAGTAATCTACTAATGAATGTTCGCCTGTCTTCTCCTTAATAATCTTTACATAAGCATCTAAATATGGCTGATTCGGTGATGGTTCTTCCTGCTTCGGCTCTTCTTCCTTCTTACCCGCAGCACCTTTTGCCTTGGCAGCAGCTGCCGCCTTTGCTTTCGCCACTGCAATTGCCTTTGCCTTTTCATCGTTAGATGGCGCTCCGCCTTCTGTTGCTTTTTGTTTTGCCAACGCGGCTGCCTTCGCTTTTGCCCTTTCCTCTTCCGATATCGCTTCGCCTTCTGCTCCTTTCTGCTTTGCTAGCGCTGCCGCTTTTGCCTTTGCTGCTGCCGCGGCTTTCGCCTTCGCTTTTGCTTTTTCCTCTTCCGATATTGCCTCGCCTTCTGCTCCTTTCTGCTTTGCTAGCGCTGCCGCTTTTGCCTTTGCTGCTGCCGCGGCTTTCGCTTTCGCCTTTGCCCTTTCCTCTTCCGATATTGCCTCGCCTTCTGCTCCTTTCTGCTTTGCTAGCGCTGCCGCTTTTGCCTTTGCTGCTGCTGCGGCTTTCGCCCTTTCCTCTTCCGATATCGCTTCGCCTTTTGCTCCTTTCTGCTTTGCTAGTGCTGCCGCTTTTGCCTTTGCTGCTGCTGCGGCTTTCGCCTTCGCTTTTGCCCTTTCCTCTTCCGATATCGCTTCGCCTTCTGTTGCTTTCTGCTTCGCTAACGCTGCCGCCTTTGCTTTTGCTGCCTCTGCGGCAAGGCGTTTTGCTTCCTCTATATTTATCTCCGCCTCTTTTGGTAGCGCTTTCTCTTTTTCTTCTCCTTGTACCTCATCCTTAGACAGTTCCGCCTCATGCCTAGCAGCAAGTCGTTTCCGTGCTTCTTCTTTCGCATGTCTTGCCGCCTCTTTTTTCATGTCCTCTATCTCTTTATTCGGATCGCTCATCTATTCGTCACCTGCTTTCCAGTCTTTGCTTCGTAACGAATCTTCTCTTTTAATTTATTAATCCCATAAATTAAAGCAGCTGGGTTCGGGGGACATCCTGGAATGTACACATCTACCGGTACGATTTGGTCCACCCCTTTCACAACAGCATACGAGTTCACATACGGGCCACCAGCTGTTGCACAAGAACCCATTGCAATAACCCATTTCGGTTCTGGCATTTGATCGTATAAACGACGCACAATTGGTGCCATTTTCTTTGTTACTGTTCCTGAAACAATCATGACATCTGATTGCCTCGGCGATGTCCGGAAAAATGACCCAAACCGGTCTAGATCATAATGCGATGAGCCAACTCCCATCATTTCAATCGCGCAGCATGCAAGTCCAAATGTCATCGGCCATAAAGAATTACTACGCGCCCATCCTTTTATCTGTTCAAGTGTTGTAAAAAAGATATTTCTCTCTAATTCCACTCGTTCCCCTGGATGTAAATCTTCAAAATTTATAACCATTGTAACACCTTCTTTTTCCAAGCATAGGCCAAACCAATGAGCAACATAATGACAAAGATCAACATTTCAATAAGCGCGAACAAACCAAGCTTGTCATATGCGACAGCCCACGGATATAAAAATACAGTTTCCACATCAAAAATGACAAACAATAATGCAAAAATATAATAACGAGCATGAAAACGAACAGTTGCATCATGATAGGGTTCAATTCCGCTTTCGTACGTCGTTTCCTTTGCTGCACTTGGTTTATGTGGGCGCAGCAGCTTGCCTAATGTAAGAGCCACTACCGGCAGTAATATGCCCAATAGTAAAAAGATGCCAACAATCATATAACTATTTTCATATACATTTGCCACCCTGAAGCCCTCCCCCCTAAATTAAGAACAAGTTCACTTAGTAAACAATATGTCTCACCTGCATTATTTATTATTTTTAAATTTTTCTAAATAATGCGATTATTTATTATTATAACAAACTTCAAATTCCCATGTCGATATATTGGGAAAAAGAAAAACCAAGTAACTAGAGGATGACTTCGCTCTATGTTGCTTGGTTTACAGCAATTATAATTAATTTCACTCTCACAAAAAAACTAGCACGAATGATTAATTTCATGCTAGTCGGTTTTTTAAAAAGTAGTATCTTCTTTTTTATAATATTTCTTTGAAATTTCCTTATAAAACGCAGCAGATGTCGTGTAAAAATATGGAGCTAACCATAGGAAACCAATTCCTAAATAAAGATGCTATGCTTTCTCTGATACATACTGATAAAAATGAGCAGTCGTTGTACTAATATATGGACAGAGCCAAAGCAACCCAAACCCGAAAGGAATCATCGCTAATATTCCCCAACCAATGAAACTAAGCCATAAAAGGAATAAATCCATTTTATGTCCTTTCATTATTTTTTTACTTTCTTTCATCGCTTGTAAAACACCATATTCCGGATTGTCTATCATAACATAATAAGTCATCACATATGAAAAGGATGCAATAATAATGACAATAAATGAAACAAATAATAAAACAAAAAATGCGATTGCTGATCCTTCCCCAGCACCCCCTGTCTCATCTCCTAACAAACCGACAATAATTAATAGCACGAAAGGAATCCATATTCCAGAATATAAAAAGATTAAAATCATCGCCTTTGCAGCATTCATCATTCTTCTAAAGCCGCGAAAACCTTCAAATAAAGCATCTATTGTAGCACCTTTTCTCCTGCTAATATTTAAAAACACATTCGTGTAACCATACGCTGTAATACCATATGACATAAGACTCATAAGACTCATAAACATCATAAGTCCATACAAAATAACGAAAGTAACCGTAAAGCCGATTGTCACCGTTTCCCCTTCAAATAAATCGATAGAATCACCAAGTAACATAAATAAGAGAACAAAAGGAATAATAACAATAAGAGTTGCAAACAGTGATAGAATATAACTTAAAATACCATATAACAGTGTTGAACCTACGCCAAGCCCCCATTTTCCCCTTAATGACTGTAAAGCTTCTCGTTTCATTTCACCAATCACTTTCTCATCTCCTTTTCTAATCACAGTTGTAAAGCGTTTCCCTAGATATATTCAGAATAATCATACCATTTTTAGGGATTTTTTTTCATTATATAATTAGATTTTGATATAACAAAGTCTAAAAAAGAAAGCGTTGTTACCCATAAGTTATAAAAAAAATCCGTAAAGGAATGAACCTTTACGGATTTTTTTTATTTCATATCAGAAACGTTCAAACGGTTTACTGCACGCTGCAGCGCCAGTTCTGCACGCTTGAAGTCAACATGTACTTGTTTATCTTGCATACGTTGCTCAGCACGGCGCTTCGCTTCGTTTGCACGATGAATATCGATATGGTTTGCTTCTTCAGCAGATGGTGCTAATACTGTTACTTTATCTGGACGAACTTCGATAAAGCCACCGCTTACTGCTACATAATCAGTGTGACCGCCATTTTTCAAACGAACCGCACTAATTTTCAGCGGTGCAACAGTTGGAATGTGACCTGATAAGATCCCCATTTCCCCACTTTCTGCCTTCACGCTTACCATTTCTACTTCTTTTTCGTAAACCGGTCCATCAGGAGTTACAATACTGACTGGAAATGTCTTCATAATTCGTCCCTCCTAAGGCCTTACGCCATCATTTTCTTCGCGTTTTCAATAACTTCTTCAATACTACCAACAAGACGGAATGCATCTTCTGGAAGGTCATCATATTTTCCTTCTAGAATTTCTTTGAAACCACGAACTGTTTCTTTTACAGGTACGTAAGAACCTTTTTGACCTGTAAATTGCTCCGCTACGTGGAAGTTTTGTGATAAGAAGAACTGAATGCGACGAGCACGTTGTACAACTAACTTATCTTCTTCAGAGATCTCATCCATACCTAAGATAGCGATGATATCTTGAAGCTCTTTATAACGTTGAAGAGTTTGCTGTACTTGACGAGCTACTTCATAATGCTCTTCTCCTACGATTTCTGGAGAAAGTGCACGAGATGTAGATGCTAATGGATCTACCGCTGGGTAAATACCCATTTGTGTTAAACGACGCTCTAAGTTTGTTGTTGCATCTAAGTGAGCGAACGTTGTAGCTGGTGCTGGGTCAGTATAGTCATCGGCTGGTACATATACCGCTTGGATAGACGTGATAGACCCTTTATTTGTAGATGTAATACGTTCTTGTAATTGACCCATTTCTGTTGCAAGTGTTGGCTGATAACCTACCGCAGATGGCATACGACCAAGAAGGGCAGATACTTCAGAACCCGCTTGCGTGAAACGGAAGATGTTATCGATGAACAATAGTACGTCTTGTCCTTGCTCATCACGGAAATGTTCAGCCATTGTTAAACCTGTTAATGCAACACGTTGACGTGCACCAGGTGGCTCGTTCATTTGTCCGAATACCATCGCAGTTTTCTTGATTACGCCAGAATCGCTCATTTCATGGTATAAGTCGTTACCTTCACGAGTACGCTCACCTACACCAGCGAATACAGAGATACCACCGTGCTCTTGTGCGATGTTGTTAATTAATTCCTGAATTAATACTGTTTTACCTACACCGGCACCACCGAATAGACCGATTTTACCACCTTTAATGTAAGGAGCAAGTAAGTCTACTACTTTAATACCAGTTTCAAGAATTTCTACTTTTGTAGATAACTCTTCGAATGCAGGTGCTTGACGGTGAATTGGATCACGGCGTACATCTGCTGGAACCTCACCATCTAAGTCAATTGCATCACCTAATACGTTAAATACACGACCAAGTGTTGCATCACCAACTGGAACAGAAATCGCTTTGCCAGTATCTTCTACTGCAGTACCACGAACAAGTCCGTCTGTGGAAGACATCGCAACTGTACGAACTGTATCATCACCTAAGTGAAGTGCAACTTCTAAAGTTAAGTTAACTGCGTCTTGTTTAATTCTAAGGGCATTGTAGATTTCAGGTAGCTTTCCGCCGTCAAACTTAACGTCTACAACCGGACCCATGATTTGCGTAACGCGCCCTTTATTCATCGGGTTCCCTCCTAGCTTTCTTTAAATTAGCCAGCTTTCTATGAGAGTCGGCTTTCATTTTTTATTAGTATAGCTTGGGCGACTCTTCCAAAAGAGCCGCTTCCGCTTTTTATTAATCTAGCTCCAGCGGTTAGAATGCTCGGTGACTTCGCTCTTTCCTGCGAGGCAAAGAGCGCCTCTACGTCAAAAGCTCCATCCCCCTCCCATTCTGAACGAACCGCTTCCGCCTTATATTACTATTCTAACGCTGCTGCGCCACCAACGATTTCCGTAATCTCTTGCGTAATCGCTGCTTGACGAGCACGGTTGAATGAAAGTGTAAGTGAATCGATAACTTCCATCGCGTTGTCTGTAGCACTTTTCATTGCTGTCATACGCGCTGCGTGTTCACTTGCTTTACCGTCTAGTAATGCACCGTACACTAAGCTTTCTGCGTATTGTGGCAATAACACTTTTAAGATATCTTCTTCAGAAGGTTCAAATTCATAAGCTGTCGTCGGTTTGTCAGACGTCACTTCCGTAAGCGGTAAAATTTTATTTTCCGTTACTTCTTGTGAAATTTTACTTACAAAATGATTGTAGTAAATGTACAGTTCATCATAAGCACCATCTGCGAACATCGCGATTGCTCGAGAAGCAAGGTCTTTAACATCTGTAAATGATGGGTGGTCAGATAATCCAACTACTTCATCAATAATGTTAAAGCCGCGACGTTTTAAATAATCACGTCCTAGTCGTCCAAGCACAATAATTGAATATTGGTTTGAATCCATATTATGACGTTCACGAATTACGTTACTTACTGTACGTAATACGTTACTGTTATAACCACCTGCTAGTCCGCGATCAGATGTAATAACGATGTATCCTGTACGTTTTACAGGACGCGCTGTTAGCATTGGATGATTGATCCCTTTGCTACCTTGCGCAATACTCGCTACTACTTCTTGAATCTTTTCCATATACGGAACGAAAGATTTAGCATTTTGCTCTGCACGACTTAACTTCGATGCAGATACCATCTCCATCGCTTTCGTAATTTGACTCGTTTTCTTAGTCGAGTTAATTTTCGCTTTTATATCGCGTAAAGATGCCACAGGTTTTCACCACCTTTTTTCCGGAAGTTGGCTCGATTAGTAAGAATCCTTTTCGTTCATCTTTCTAATCTACATTGCAAGATATTCTTGCTCATGATTGAAGGAAAAGAATAGGTGCACCTACTCTTTTCCTCTACATAACCGTCAGCAATTCCTGTAAGAATTGCCTGTTTATATAATCTAGTTTCAGCGGCAGAAGCCGCTTCCGCTTTTTATTATTCAGAAGCTACGAATACTTTTTTGAATCCGTTGATTGCTGCTGCAAATTTGTCGTCATCCGCAAGTTTCTTTGTTGTGCGAATTTCACTTAATAGCTCAGCTGCATTTGAATCTAACCAAGCATGGAATTCTTCTTCAAAACGAGTGATATCCGCTACTGGAATATCATCTAAGAATCCACGTGTTAAAGCGTAAAGAATAATAACTTGTTTCTCTACTCGTAACGGCTTGTGTAATCCTTGTTTTAATACTTCAACTGTGCGAGCACCACGGTTTAATTTCGCTTGTGTTGCTTTATCAAGGTCAGAACCGAACTGAGCGAACGCTTCTAACTCACGATAAGACGCAAGGTCAAGACGAAGTGTACCTGATACTTTACTCATCGCTTTAATCTGAGCAGATCCACCAACACGAGATACTGAAGTACCTGCATCAATCGCTGGACGTACGCCAGAGAAGAATAAATCAGATTGTAAGAAGATTTGTCCATCTGTAATAGAGATTACGTTTGTTGGAATGTAAGCTGATACGTCCCCTGCTTGTGTTTCGATGAAAGGTAGAGCTGTTAAAGAACCGCCGCCTCTTGCATCACTTAATTTTGCCGCACGCTCTAGTAAGCGAGAATGTAAGTAGAATACATCCCCTGGATATGCTTCACGACCTGGAGGACGACGTAATAGTAATGAAAGCTCACGGTAAGCAGCTGCTTGTTTTGATAAGTCATCATATACTACTAATACGTGTTTACCATTGTACATGAACTCTTCACCCATTGTTACACCAGCATAAGCAGCTAAGTATAATAATGGAGCTGGTTGAGAAGCTGATGCAGTTACAACGATTGTGTATTCTAACGCACCGTGCTTACGTAGTGTTTCTACTACGTTACGTACTGTAGATTCTTTTTGTCCAATTGCAACGTAGATACAAATCATATCTTCATCTTTTTGATTTAAGATTGTATCAAGTGCAACTGCTGTTTTACCAGTTTGACGGTCACCGATGATTAACTCACGTTGACCACGACCGATTGGTACAAGAGCATCGATCGCTTTAATACCTGTTTGAAGTGGCTCATGAACAGATTTACGATCCATTACACCTGGTGCTGGACTTTCGATTGGACGAGTGCTTGTTGTATTGATTGGGCCTAAACCATCTACTGGTTGACCTAATGGGTTTACAACACGACCGATTAGTTCTTTTCCTACTGGCACTTGCATGATGCGACCAGTACGACGAACTTCGTCACCTTCACGGATTTCTGTGTAAGGTCCTAAAATAATGATACCTACGTTATTTTCCTCTAAGTTTTGTGCTAGTCCCATAACGCCGTTAGAGAACTCTACAAGTTCACCAGCCATAACGTTATCTAGACCATGAGCACGCGCGATACCGTCACCAACTTGGATAACTGTACCAACATCGCTAACTTCGATTTCAGACTGATAGTTCTCAATTTGTTGCTTTATCAGTGCGCTAATTTCTTCAGCTCTGATGCTCATGTGCTTCACCCCTATCTATTCTTCATAAGTTCACGCTGAATACGTGCTAATTTTCCTTGTAAACTACCATCATAAATGCGATTTCCAATGCGTACTTTAATGCCGCCTAGTAAATCTTCATCTACAACATTTTTTATACGGATTGCATCTTTTCCTGTTCTTTTTGCAAATGATTCTGCAATGTTAAGCTTTTCATCTTCTGATAGAAGACGAACTGAATATACAGTTGCATCAGCTACGTTACGTTCTTCATTTGCAAGAGCAACATATTCATTTGCAATTTCAGGTAGAATTTCAATACGTTTGTTATCAACTAAAATATATAACGTATTTAAAATTGATTCAGAAACAGAAGCAAACACGTTAGAAAGAAACGTTTTTTTCTGCTCCTTTGAAATGTTTGGTTGTGTTAAAAAGCTATGTAGTTCTCCGTTTTTTACAAAAACGTTTTGTACAAGGCGTAATTCTTCCTCAAACATTTCTAATACGTGTTTTTCTTTTGCAATTTGAAAAAGAGCGACAGCATAACGTTTTGCTACAATCTCATTGCTCATCGCGCTTCTCCTACTTCTTTAATATAATCGCGAATTAACTTCACTTGGTCTTCTTCTTTTAATTCTTTCTCAATTACTTTAGAAGCAATTTGAACAGATAAAGAAGCGACTTGTTCTTGCAGAGCAGCAATCGCATGCTCTTTTTCGCGTTGAATTTCTTGTACAGCAGATGCTTTAATAGATTCTGCTTCTTCTTTTGCAGCAGCAACAATAACATCTTTTTGATCTTCTGCTTGCTTTTTCGCTCTTTCGATTAACTCTTGTGCTTCAACACGTGATTGTTTTAACATTTCACGTTGTTCTTCTACTAATTTCTTCGCCTCTGCATTGTTTTGTTCTGCAGCATCGATTTCACTAGCAACATGCTCTTCACGTTCCTTCATAATTCCCATCAAAGGACCCCAAGCAAATTTACGTAGCATGATTAATAAAATTAGGAAAACTAACAATGTATAAGCAATCGTTCCAAATGGAATGGCAGCTCCTAAAATTAAAGTTGGCACAAGGATTCACTCCCTTCGTGATATCTAAATTGACTATATGAAAAAAAAGACAACCATTTCGTTCATAAAGCAATGGCGAAGAAAGTCCAAAAACACTCTTCGCCATCTATGTAAGGGGAGTCTCCCTTATTTGTTCATTACGATGAATGCAATAACTACACCGATGATTGGAAGTGCCTCAACTAATGCAACCCCGATGAACATAATTGTTTGAAGTGCGCCTTTTAATTCTGGTTGACGAGCAACACCTTCGATTGTACGTGATACGATAAGACCGTTACCAATACCTGCACCTAATGCTGATAAACCAATTGCAATTGCAGCTGCGATTACACCTAAACTCATTTAATTTGTCCTCCTTTGTATTATAAAAAAATAGATTTTTTTACTTACTTATTAAAGTATATTAATGGTCATGACTTACTTTATGAGCCATATAAACCATCGTTAACATTGTAAAGATAAACGCTTGGATTGAACCAACGAATACACTGAATCCCATCCATGCTAACATCGGCACAATAGCGCCTAATGCTCCAAGTACTGTACTTCCGCCTAATTTAGCAAGTAATCCTAATAAAATCTCACCAGCATAGATGTTACCGAATAGACGAAGACCTAACGTTAATGTGTTAGCAAATTCCTCAATAACCTTTAAAGGAAATAAGAACTTCATAGGTTGGAAAAATCCTTTTAAGTATTCTTTTGTACCCTTCATCTTAATTCCATAATAATGGGTGAGGGTAACTACCATCACGGCTAATGTTAATGTAACTGCTGGGTCAGACGTTGGCGATCTCCACCATGCAATGTGTTCACCAGCCTCAGTTGTTGAATACATGAATGGTAGGCCGAGCATGTTTGATACGAAAATAAACATCATAAGTGTAACGCCGAGTGTTAAAAAGCGTCCACCTGTTTTCCAGTCCATCGTACTGTTAATAATCCCTTTCGCAAAGTCTAAAATCCACTCAAGAAAGTTTTGCATTCCTGTTGGACGAAGAGCTAATGTGCGAGTTCCAATAACAGCGATTAAGAAAACAATAATTGCTGCCACAGTAACCATCATGACTGAGGACAAATCGAACGTTAAACCTAGAAATTCAACTAATTTACCGTGTTCCACTAGTAATTCACCTCTCTTCCCTGCTCTTATACTCTAAATAAAGAAAATCTATGATCATGACAAGATATCCTGTCAGCAATCCTACACCTAAGCTCCACATCGCAATTAAATGCTGATATTTCGCGGCAAATAAAATTAATAACCCAATCGTGGCAAATCTCGAATATGTACTAACAGCCGTCGCTTTAAATTTCACGTGTTCTCCATTTGTAACGCGATCTAATAGCTTGTCTGTTCTACGTGCAATGATGCGCAAACTAAGAAAACTGAAAATCGTTCCGATAATCAGTCCAAGAAATACATCCTTGTAAGAGGTAAATCCCCATCCTAGCACTAGAAGCGCAAGCAAGTAGTACATATATTTCTTTTGTCTGTGGACAAGTCCATGTACGTCTATCATCATTGCTCTCCCGAATAGTAATGTCGAATGAGTCGAATCATTGCGTAAATCCCTGTTCCTAATCCTAGCAATAAGCCTATAATAAGAAACAACGGAAACGTTCCAACCTTACTATCAATCCATTGCCCACCAAAAATTCCAACAAGAATGGAACCAACTAATTGAGCAAGAATACCTGACATTAAAGCATAAGCTTTTACCGGGTTGCGATCGTTTTTTTGCAAGGATTCATCCCTCCAATATGTAACCCTCATTCACGATGTGTTAATAATAACTCATTTTCTTGCATAAATTCTATACAAAATAAAAAGTTTACTTTTTCGTCACGGAATAGATGCAAATTTGTCACTGAAAGCCCTACCATCCATCCCCGTAGTTAGCATACAATAGGGTATTAGCACTGTCAACGAGAAATCGTAAAAAATCAAAAAATTTGAGTATTAGTAATTTCTTGCCAAAAATGAAAACGTTCCCCTTCTAAATACTGGTCAAAGATATCTGATTCCTTCAAGTTTTCTCCTTATAATAGAAGAAAAAGTTCACAAGTTTGTCACGATTATATTTTTACGATATAACGTTTTTCTTCTATAATATAGGGCTTATTAGACGTTTGACTTCTATATTATATGTGAAAAATATGCAAGTTATGTTGCATATACAAAAAATACCACACTCCTCCCCTGCCCTCAATATTTATACAAAAAAGACGAGTGGGGAATTCCCTCTCGTCTGTTGTCTTACTTCGTTCCAAATAAACGGTCACCAGCATCGCCAAGACCTGGAACAACATAACCATGGTCATTTAATTTTTCATCTAATGCCGCCACATAAATATCAACATCAGGATGTTCTTCTTGTACTACTTTTACTCCTTCTGGTGCAGCTACGATACACATTAATTTAATTTGCTTCGCACCGCGCTTTTTCAGAGAGTTAATTGCTTCAGCTGCAGAACCACCTGTTGCTAACATCGGATCAAGTACGATAAAGTCACGTTCTTCTACATCCGTTGGAAGTTTCACATAGTATTCTACCGGTTGCAATGTTTTTGGGTCACGGTATAAACCAACGTGTCCTACTTTTGCTGCTGGGATTAATTTCAGAATTCCGTCTACCATTCCTAAGCCTGCACGTAAAATCGGAATTAGACCAAGCTTTTTACCAGCGATCACTTTTGTTTTCGCTTTGCTTACAGGTGTTTCAATTTCGATTTCTTCAAGTGGAAGATCGCGTGTAATTTCAAATGCCATTAAGCTTGCTACTTCATCCACTAATTCACGAAATTCTTTTGTACCTGTATTTTTATCGCGAATATATGTAATCTTATGTTGAATTAACGGGTGATCAAATACATACAGTTTTCCCATGTGAATCTCTCCTTCAGATGATATTCATGCGTGCGTACACGCCGTTTTACACTATTTACGATTGTAAAGAAAACGCTACTAATATTCAAGGGCAAATTTGGAAAAGTTTCAAATCTATTATGAACCTACCTAATATCTTTACCAATTATGGAAATCGTATCCTTCATTATATATCCAAAAATTATTCATTGTTTGTATACATACTTCGGAAGTTATCTATGTTCTCACTTAGCTAACCCGCTCTCCTATGTGAAAATATCCAAATTTCACTACCTTAAAACCCATTTATCCTGCCACTCGCAGACAGAGAAAACTACAATTTCATATCTTCTACGGTAGAAACTATCACTTATAGAAGGTATTCTGAAAAACTATCTATTAAGAGCTTGTGTTTCAAATGAAAAAAAGACTGCTGAAACAATATATGCTTCAGCAGTCTTCATCTAATCTATTATAGATCTGTATACATTGGGAACTTATCTGTTAATGCTTCTACACGCTTACGTGCTTCTTCTAATGCAACTTTATCCTCATGATTTTTTAACGTATGAGCAATAATTGCTGCAATTTCATCCATTTCTTCTAATCCGAAGCCACGAGATGTTACCGCCGCTGTACCAATACGTACGCCGCTTGTTACAAATGGGCTTGCTGTTTCAAATGGGATTGTGTTCTTGTTTACAGTAATACCAACTTCATCTAATACATGCTCTGCAACTTTACCTGTAATATCTAGGTTACGAACATCGATTAAGATAAGATGGTTGTCCGTTCCACCAGAAACAAGTGTAAGTCCTTCCTTTTGAAGACCTTCTGCTAAGCGCTGTGCATTATTAATGATATTTTGTGCATATGTTTTAAAGTCTTCTTGAAGTGTCTCACCAAATGCAACAGCTTTCGCAGCAATTACGTGCATTAGTGGTCCACCTTGAATACCAGGGAAGATTGATTTATCAATTTGCTTTGCAAATTTTTCTTCACATAAAATCATACCGCCACGTGGGCCACGTAATGTTTTATGTGTTGTTGTTGTAACGAAATGTGCATGTGGTACTGGGTTTGGATGTAAACCTGCTGCAACTAAACCTGCGATATGTGCCATATCTACCATTAAGTATGCACCAACTTCGTCTGCGATTTCACGGAATCTCTTGAAATCGATAACACGAGGGTACGCACTTGCACCTGCAACGATTAATTTTGGCTTATGTTCTTTTGCTTTTGCTAACACATCATCATAATTGATGCGGTGTGATTCAGCATCAACGCCATATTCTACGAAATTATATTGTACCCCACTAAAGTTAACAGGGCTTCCGTGTGTTAAGTGACCACCGTGGGATAAATTCATACCAAGTACTGTATCGCCTTGCTCTAAAATCGTGAAGTATACAGCCATGTTCGCTTGTGCACCAGAGTGTGGTTGAACGTTCACATGCTCTGCGCCAAAGATTTCTTTTACGCGATCACGTGCAATATCCTCTACTACGTCTACATGCTCACAACCGCCATAGTAACGTTTACCAGGATATCCTTCTGCATACTTGTTTGTTAAAACAGAACCTTGTGCTTCCATTACAGCTTCACTTACGAAGTTTTCTGAGGCAATTAATTCAATTTTTGAACGCTGTCTTCCTAGTTCTGCTTCAATTGCAGCAAATACCTTTTCATCTTGACGTTTTAAATGATCCACCAAAATCCCCCTTTTCTGAACGAATTACACTGATTCCCGATAGTTTTTTCTTATTTATTGAGAAAAAACGAAAATTCAAGTTGTAATTCTTTAGAACCTTCATGTTTTCAACTACATTCTAACATGACTTTCTATATCATAAAAGAAAAAAAGACCGAGTTCGGTCTTTTCTTTTATCCTTTACGAAGTCAGACTACATACCTCTTTACATGTTATATAAAGGATACAGTATTTCTGTTTCTTCTTTATTTTTAGCTACAAGTAACTGTTTCTTCTACTGCCGCATATACAGCACGTGCCCCACCAATAAGTTTCGCACGTGTTTTAGCCATCGTTACGTGTGCACTTCCAATCTCTTTTACACGTGTACGAATTGGAACCGCAACATGTTTTAGATGCATACCAATAAATGTATCACCGATATCCATGCCCGCATCTGCTTTTATAAATTCCACGACTACAGGATCCTTTAGATTGTGATAGGCATATGTTGCTAATGCACCACCGGCTGATCTAACAGGCGTAACAGTTACAATTTCAAATTGATACTTCATTGCCACTTCTCTCTCTACTACTAAAGCACGATTTAAATGCTCACAACATTGGAATGCCAACTCTATACCAGCTTGCTCTTGAAATTGTTTTAGCTCAAAAAAAATCGCTTCCGCCACTTCCATCGTTCCTGATGTCCCAATTCTCTCTCCGAGCACCTCGCTCGTGCTACAGCCCACTACAAAAATTTGCCCGCTTTGTAAAGAAGCTTGCTCTTGAAAATCAGAAAGCGATATTTGTAGCTGCTCTTTCATTTTTACTATTTCCGTCATGACGCCTCTTCCTTTCACAGATTGGTTCAACAAATTATAGTATGTCCTAATAGAAGATTACTTCGCTTCGTATGTTTTAATTTTCCCTACGCGATTTTCGTGACGTCCGCCTTCATAATCAGTTGTTAGCCAAATTTTTGCGATATCACGCGCTAAACCAGCACCAATTACACGCTCACCCATCGCTAACATATTCGTATCATTATGTTCTCTTGTTGCTCTTGCACTAAATGTATCATGTACTAACGCACAGCGAATACCGTGTACTTTATTTGCTGCAATTGACATACCAATGCCTGTTCCACAAATTAAAATACCACGGTCTACTTCACCATTTGCAACCATTTCTGCCGCTGGAAATGCAAAATCAGGATAATCAACAGAACCTGCTTCACATTCACATCCTAAATCAACATATTCAATATTCAATTCTTCTAATAAACTTACGATTTCTTTGCGGATATTCATTCCACCGTGATCAGATGCTACTACTACTTTCATTTTGACCCCTCCAAAATTTTAGTGAAACTTCTATCAAGTAGGATTACTTATCCCCACTGATGAATGATTGCAAAAGTTTGATACTCACTTGCTCATTCCAAGCAAGATCATCTCCAATATCGTATTATACACGAAACATTAACCTTCTGAATATTTTTCCAATAAAGTTTGTACAAGTTTTTCCATCTCTACTAATGTTGATTGATAAATAGAAAGAGAACCGCCAAACGGGTCTGAAATATCTTTACTTGTACCCTCTACAAATTCATAGAATGTATGCACTTTCTCCCTAGCACTCGGATGATATTCAACCACAAGTTGTTTATGGCTTTCCGTCATCGTGAGTACCATATCAGCCCACTCAAGTAATTCATTCGTTATTTGCTGCGAAGCATGCGCTACTTTAATCCCCTTTTCTGCTAATGCATCTTTTGCATGTAAAGATGCATCACTTCCAAAACTGGCAAAAACACCAGCAGACTTCGCCTCAAATTTCCCTTCCCCATAGTGACGAAGCAACGCTTCTGCCATTGGGCTACGACATGTATTTCCAGTGCAAACAAACAACACTCGCTTCATCCAAATCCACTCCTTATGGTGAATGTCCTACATTCATCATAACGTACATTACAATGGAACAAAAGAAATGTGAACATACAAAAGGCGCATTTCCCTTTTATTTTTTCTAAGAGAAATACGCCTTATCCACATATATGTGAAACCCTAGTTCCAAGTACCTTCAATATAGTACCATACATCACTAAAACATCCCACGAAAAAAACTTATGACTAAATAAAATAAGGAATCCATTTCATATAAAATGGATTCCTTACAAAAAATCATTATTTCATTGTAACTTTCATTACTTCTGTTGAACCTTTTGTAGCTGAAACACCTACAGTTGTATTAATAGATTCAGCTGCATCTGTATTTGTAATAACAATTGGAGTAATTGTGCTTTTTGCTTTTTCGCGAATTAATTCTAAATCGAAAGAAATTAATTTATCGCCAGCTTTCACAGCTTGTCCTTCAGATACGTGAGCTTCGAAACCTTCGCCTTCCATTTTTACAGTTTCTAAACCAACATGGATTAAAATTTCTGTACCGTTTTTCGCTTTAATTCCAACAGCATGTTTTGTGTGGAATAATTGTACGATTTCGCCATCTACTGGTGATACAACTACACCTTCAGTGGGAACGATTGCAACACCGTCGCCCATCATACGACCAGCGAATACTGGATCTGGTACTTCTTCAATATTTTTCACTTCTCCAGTTAATGGAGCTACGAGTGTTTCTACATTTGTTTTTGAACCAAGGCCAAATAATTTTTTAAACATAGGATAGTCCTCCTTATAATTAGGTTGAAAATGTATAGGGCAATCCCTAGTAAAGATTGAGATACACGTAAGACTTCATACTTCAAATATTATATTGTAAAAACGCTTTCGAAAAGAATTACGTTATTACCAATAGACCCTTATTGTATCGCTTTGCAAAATTCCAGTCAATTCAGATTGTCTGAATAACAATTATGAGAATTAACTTCTTACTTGTATTTTCTCCTCCGCTCGTCTAGAGGTCTTTACAACATATTTATTTTTTATTATTGATTTGTAAAATTTTCTTCAAATTTTATAAGAAAGTAACTTGACTAAAGTAAGTAACTCATTTATTATAACTTACATAAGGTAAGTAAATAACTTTTTGGAGGTTTTATAAATGATGAACATCGGTCTTCTTCTTATTCGTCTTGTTATCGGAATTACATTCATGGGTCACGGTACTCAAAAATTATTTGGCTGGTTTGGTGGTCACGGTCTGAAAGGAACAGGCGGCTGGATGGAATCAATCGGCTTACGCCCTGGCGTATTCATGGCATTTATGGCTGGCGCAACTGAGCTATTAGGTGGTTTCTTATTCGCTGCAGGTATCTTCACTTGGGTTGGCTCATTATTTATCGTTGGTACAATGCTAGTTGCAATCTTTACTGTACACGGAAAAAATGGCTACTGGGTAACACAAAACGGGTTTGAATATAACATGATCTTAATCGCTATTGCAGTTGGCGTTGCGTTAACTGGACCTGGCGCTTACGTTTTACTTTAATCAGTTATCTCAATTTCAAGATATATAAGTGCAAATTGAAAAAAACTTTTTTTAGGTGGGAGAGACCATCCGGCCATGCATAGAAGCGGTCAGATCCTTTTCCAGCCCCATGCCAAGTGAAAACAAAGCGAGAAAATGAGTGCAGATCATCTTTTATTCTTCATAGCCGCGACTTATATGTTGAAAAATCAAAATGTATTTATATATTTATTAATGATAGGAGTAGATTCCAAGCTGGAATCTACTCCTATTCTTTTTTCTCATTTACAAAAACCGTCAAAAAAATATTTTTTTAGCAGGAGTTTCCCTCCATTATCTTGTAAACAAACAAAGAAGTATTCATATCGAGGAAGGGAGATTACAAATATGCTTTCGATTAATCCAAACGAACAAACAGAAAAAGATAATTACAAATTATTAACAGGGAGTATCATTCCGCGCCCTGTAGCATTCGTAACTTCTGTAACAAAAGATGGTGTTTTAAACGGGGCTCCATATAGCTATTTTAATATCGTTGCTGCTAATCCGCCGCTCATTTCTGTTTCCGTACAACGTAAAGGAGGAGAAAGAAAAGATACTTCTCGAAACGCCATTGAAAAAGGTGAATTTGTTGTACATATTTCCGACGAATCCTATGTGGAGGCCATCAACGAAACCGCTGCAAACCTCCCTCCAAATCAAAGTGAAATTGAATTAGCGAAACTAACCCCGATCGAAAGTGATGTCATCTCTGTACCGGGCGTAAAAGAAGCGAATATTCGAATGGAATGCGTATTAGAACGCGCCATCCCACTAGGTGGAACAGAAGACTCCCCAGCATGTGACCTTCTTATCGGCCGCGTTGTCCGGTTCCACGTCGCAGAACATTTATATGAAAACGGACGAATTCATGCAGAAGGACTAAAACCAGTAAGCCGCCTAGCAGGACACAACTACGCAAAATTAGGAGAACAATTTGAGCTTGTAAGGCCAATTTAAAAGTGGCGACAGCTCGTTCATTCCACAACAAAAAATCCCCCGCCATTATAAGCGGGGGATTTTTTTTATATTTCTTCACGCTTTTCTTCTAGCGTAGGCGCATTTTCCTTCTTCGGTTTTCCAAGCTTTACAACAAAGAAATATAAAGAGAGCAATGTAATAAGAAAAACGATAAAAAATGGATACGGCGAATAAAACATACGAGCCGTATCTGTTTTTCCCTCAATAAATTTTAAAGAACTTATATCTAAAAACTCAGCAAACATTTGTACACCGAGCATACTAAACCAAAATACGAAAAAGCTAATAATAATACCCAAAATTTGTTTTACTCTTGTCACTTGTACCATCCCTTCTATGTATAAGAGTTAGAGTTATTTTTAGTGCGACAAGCAATAATAGAAACAGTAAGGTTGTACAGGAAAGAGGATTCCGTTACCATTCCCAATTTCATTTCATCCAGCAAAGTACTACTATTTATAAAATAGCCCCGTAAACAATAAACCTACATAACTATCTTGATAAAAATGTCAAAAACTAAATGTACCATTTATGATAGCAAGATTATATTGGAAAAAGAAGACATAATCCAAACCCAACAAGAATAATACCGCCGAGTACTTCACCATATGTACCGAGCATATGCTTTGCATGTCTTCCAATAAGTAAACCACCCCATGCTAATATCATACTGATCAATCCAAACATCAATATTGTTACAACCATTTGCGCTCCGTAAATCCCGAGGCTGAGCCCAACTGAAAAGCTATCTATACTTACACTAAATGCAAATACCAATAAGCTAATTCCTACCGGAGCAGACCTTGTTTCTTCACTTTCTAAAATGGAAGAATACACAATATAAAATCCTAATCCAATTAACAGAATAGCCCCAGCAACAGTCGCAATATGCCCAAATTTCTCTGATAAAAAACGACCTAGTATCATACCGAGAAACGGCATAACAATATGAAACAGCCCTATTGTCATACCGATATAAATGATTTGTCGCATTCTGAGCGTTATCATACCCATGCCGAGGCTTACAGAAAATGCATCCATCCCTAAGGCAAATGCCATTATAATCAAAGGTACTAGTTGTTCAACCGTCATCCATGTCCCTCCTCGGACTTGCTACTTCACAATATGCTCATCCGAGGAGAAATAGAATCTACGAAATTTTTCTGTATAAAGTGAAACTTTAATCAGTGGGAGTTTTCTTCATCCCCCACTGATTATTAGCCCCACTAATCGGACTTTTACAGGATACATCCATTTCAATTATCCAACATTCACATTAGGGCTATGAAAACAAAAGGTAACCCGCGCTCGTTCTCTCCTTCTGGTTTCACTCGGCATGGGACCAAAAAAAGCACTGACCGCTTCTATGCATGAGCGGATCCTCTCTTCCAACTTAAAAAATGGAATACCTCGTTTTTCAATTTGTATTTACACAAACTAAAACTTTCACCGCATACTCCCATTTTCATTATCCAACACTCACATTACGGGCTATGAAAACAAAAGGTAACCCGCGCTCGTTCTCTCCTTCTGGTTTCACTCGGCATGGGGCCAAAAAAAACACT